>CAMXAS010000035.1 GCA_947179195.1 uncultured Bacteroidales bacterium | reverse complement strand
GCGGGCGAGCGGCAACATATTGGCGCCGTCGGAGAGGGCCTTGGCCGGCTCGGGGTGCGTCTCAAGGAAGATGCCGTCCGAGCCCACGGCGATGGCCGCCTTGGCCAGCGTCTCGATCATGGCGGGCTGTCCGCCCGTCACCCCGCCGCTTTGGTTGGGCTCCTGCAACGAATGCGTGATGTCGGTCAACACGGGCACGCCGCAGGCCTGCATGAGCGGGATGCTGCGGAAATCGACCACCAAGTCCTGATAGCCGAAGGTGGTGCCGCGCTCGGTAAGCATGACGTCGGCGGCGACGTGGGCGGCATCCGCCGCCCGCCGCACCTTGTCCACGGCAAAGCCCATGGCGCCCGGCGCCAGGAACTGCCCCTTCTTGATATTGACACAGCGTCCGGTGCGGGCGGCCGCGTGCAACAAATCGGTCTGCCGGCATAAAAATGCCGGAATCTGCAATACGTCGGCCACCGCGGCCGCCGTCGCCGCCTCCTCGGCCGTATGGATGTCGGTCACCACCGGCAGGCCGTAGCGCCGCTTCACGTCCGAGAGCACCTTCAACGCCTTTTCGTCGCCTATGCCCTGGAAAGAGTCCTCCCGCGAGCGGTTGGCCTTGCGGTAGGACGCCTTGAATACAAACGGGATGCCGCGTTCCCGGCAGAGTTTCTGTATATATTCAGCGATTTGGAACGGCATCTCTTCGTTTTCGATAACGCAGGGGCCCGCCATCAGGAAAAACGGCGCGTCAGCCCCCGCCTTGCCCTTGGCAAGGGGTTCACCCGGATAATAAGTCGATAAAAAGGCCGGTTTCATGGTTAAAAGGCTTAAAAAATCAATTTGGTCTGGTAAGGAATCGGCTTGAACAGGTCGAGTTGGTTCTCGGACAGTTCCTCCTCTTTGCGCAACTGTTCGCTCCGCTCCTTGACATAGAGGCGGGCGGCCTTCTTGTACAAGGCTTTCAGCGCGATGCCGTCGTGTGCGCAGAACTGCAACAACTCGTTTTTCTCCTTCTCCGAAATGGAGAAAGCCACCTTGCAGTATTTGACCTTGGGACGCTGCGGCTTGCCGCCTTTCCCTTTATTCTTGCGGTTCTTGGAACGGACAGTCGCCATGGTTAAAGGTTTTAGCGGGGTGAGGCATAGGCCGGCGCGGTTCGGCCGGCTCAAACGGACGTCCCATGTATATCAGCGCGCCGGTCGTCGGGTCCAGCTGAATCATCGCGCCCTTCACCACGGGCAGCACGAGCACGTCGCCCCATTGGGCCACGAACAGGTCGGCCTGTTGCAACGGCTGCGCGCCGAGGCGTACCTGCGCGGTGACGGCCTGCGGCTGGCGGTAGTGGATGCCCTTGGGCGTCGGCTTCTTCAAGTCCAGACGGCTCTGTTCGCAAATCAGCGCCTGGTCGCCGGCATAGGGCAGGGGCGAGAGTTTGATGCAGAGCACGTCTTCGTCGCCCGGCTTGGCCATCGCGCGTTCGTCGGGCGTTATCGGCTGGATGCCGTTTTGCGCGTCGAAGAAAGCCACGGGGTAGCAGGTCGTCGTGTCGCCGATGTCGATGCGGAACGTGTAATGCGCTTCCGAACGGCTGATGACGCCCGTAAAGCTTTCCATATATTCGTTTTCGATTTGCAGTAGGTGGTCGTACATGAACTGGATGGTCTGAGGCGCGTAGTTCACTTCCTGCAGGCCCGTCAGCAGGTCGATGCGGTATTTCTTGCTTTCGATGATGAGGTTGGCGATTTCCTCGGCTTTCTGCGCCAGGCTCTTGGCTTCCACCACGGGCGTGAGCACCGTGCGCAACACGCGCGTCGTGTCTTTCCACTCCTCCACATAGGTGGTGTCGTATTTTTCATAGACGTTCAGGTCGGCGAAGGGGGCCTTGACGCCCAGCGAGCCGATGCTGCTGCGGTGTTCGCCGCCTTGACGCGGGCGGGAGCCATCACCCGTCCCCATCTTTTGCAGGCAGGGCTTGGGATGGTTCACCGAGGCGAGGATGCCGTCCGGCGACAGGCTCAGGTCGGGGAACTGGTCGGGGCGGGAAGCATAGATGCAGAACTGCTGTTGCGGGTCGGGCTGCACGGTGTTGCGCAGTTCGGCCGACACGATTTTATATACGCTTTTCTCCTCTTTGATATAGTTGTCGATGCCCAGGAGTTTGGCGGCGTAGTCGCCGTATATACCTTTCTTGTACGTCGTCTTTTCGACGGTCAGCCGCAGTTCGACGCCGTTCTGCGGCAGGTAGTAGAACAGGCCGCGTCCCATGGGCGTTTCGGTAACGCCCTGCACCGACTCCACGGTGTATTGGGCGCGGGCGTCGGGCGAAAGACAGAGGGCCGTCAGCGAGAACAGGCCCGGGAGCAGGCCGTATTTGGCGAATCGTTTCATAGCGCTTTATTGATTTTTGGAGCGTTGTTTCTTTTTCAGTTGGTTGCGGACGATGATGACAAGGAGCACGACGGCCACGACGGCCGCGATGCCGTAGCCGATTTCGTGGCTGTACCGCGTCACGGTGTCGATGAGGCGGTCTTCGGGAATCTGCGACTCCAGCCAGTAGCCGAGGCCGGCCAGCACGCTGTTCCAGAGGCCGGCCCCCAAGGCCGTGTAGCCGATGAACGGCAGCAGTTTCATGCCCGACAACCCGGCCGGAATCGAAATCAGCTGACGGATGGCCGGGATGAGCCGCCCCACGAGCGTCGAAACGGCGCCGTGCCGGTTGAAATAGGCCTCCGCCTTATGCAGTTTCTCTTCGTTGAGCATACACAGATGCCCGATTTTGCTGTTGACGAATTTGAGGACGAGCGGGCGGCCGAGCCATGCGGCCAGGCCGTAGTTGATGAGCGCCCCCAGCACGGCGCCGAGCGTGGCGCAGAGCAGGATGGCCAATAGGTTCATCTCGCCCGTAGAGGCCGCGCGGTATGCGGCCGGCGGCACGATGACCTCCGACGGAAACGGAATGAACGAACTCTCGATGGTCATCAAGAGCGTAACGGTCCAATAGTTGAGGTGATCCAGGCACCACTGTATAAAAGCTCCCATAGCGGTGCAAAGATACTAAGAAATTCGGTTTTTAGGCCTGTTTCTTATAGGTGACGACGGAGAGCAGGTTGAAAAGGAGGGCGAAAAGCCCCAGGGCGGCGAAGCAACGCCACAGTTCGGTAAAGGCCGTCCCTTTCAGATAGACGGCGCGCATGACCTCGATGAAATAGCGCGGCGGCAAAAAGAGCGTAATCGTCTGCGCCCACCGCGGCATCGACTCAATCGGGGTCATCAGTCCGCTCATCAACATGAATATCATCACAAAGAAAAACATCACGAACATGGCCTGCTGCATCGTATCCGACATATTCGCGACGGTGACGCCCAAGCCCGACATCACCAAAATGAACAGCATGGCCGCCAAGTAGATAACCCCCGGCGCGCCGACGGGCCACAGGCCATAGACCGCCCGGGCAATCAGCATCGCCACCGTCAGCATAAAAAGGCCGATAAGCCAGTAGGGGACGAGTTTGCCCAACGAGAACGTGAGTTTGCTCAAGGGCGTGACGTTAATCTGTTCGATGGTGCCCGTCTCCTTTTCGCCGACGATGTTGAGCGTGGGCAGGAATCCGCATATCAGCACCATCAGCATGATCATCAGCGCGGGAATCATATAGTGGCGGTAGTTGAGCGACGGATTGTAGCGGTTCTGCACCACCGTCAGTTCCGAAGCGCCCGCCACCAGCCCGCGTTCGGCTTGTAGTTCCTTGAGCGTCTTGGCCACGGTCTGCAACACGTATTGCATCCCCAGCGACCCTTTCGTCGCGTTGACCGAATTGGCCGAGATGCTGATGGGCTTCGGCTCGGCGCGTACCATATCGCGTTCGAAGTGTTCGGGTATTTCGACGATGACATCCACTTGCCCCCGCTCCAACTGCCGCAAGGCCGTTTCATAGTCGGCTGCCATACCGTGCAGCGTGAACCAGTCGGTGGCGCCTATGTGCGAGATGATGCGGCGCGAAACGCCCGAGTGGTCGTTATCCACCACCGCCACCCCGACGTGGCGCACGTCCATCGCCGTGATCCACGGCATGACGAGCATAATCATGATGGGGAACGCCACGATGAGCCGGGGCAGGAACGCGTTGCGGCGTATCTGCAAAAACTCTTTCTGTATCAAGACGAGTAAGGTGCGCATGGGGTTATTCGAGTTTATCGTTGAACTTTTTGAGCGCGAAGCCCAAGACGGCCAGGAGCATGAAGCACAAGACCGCCAGTTCCGTCATGGCGGCGCCGACCGGTAGCCCTTCAATCATCATTTTCCGCATGGCGGATATATACCACCTCGCGGGGACGGCGCAGGTCAAGGGTTGCAGTACGAGCGGCAGGTTCTCAATCGGGAACAGCATCCCGGAGAGCATAATCATTGGCATCAGCATCACGACGGCGGAGACCATCCAGGCGGCGATTTGCGTGCGCGCGAACGTGGAAATCAGCAGGCCGAGCGCGAGCGCCAAGGCCAAGTAGATGAGCGAAACGAAGACGATGCCGCCGATACCGCCGCTCATGGGAATGTCGAGCACGAAGCGGGAAATGAGCAGGATGATGGCGAGGGTCACGCACGAAATGACAAAGTAGGGAATCATCTTGGCGAGGATGATTTTGGTAGGACGCACGGGCGAGACGAGCAGTACCTCCATCGTGCCGACCTCTTTCTCACGGACGATGGAGACCGACGTCATCATGGCGCAGACCAACATGAAAATCACGCCCATGATGCCCGGCACGAAGTTATAGGCGCTTTTCATCTGCGGGTTGTAGAGCAGGCGCGTTTCGAACAGGGATTGGGCCGAGGCTGTCCCGAGCAGGATGTTTTGCAGATAGACCGAGGCCGTGCCGGCGATATTGGTGTTGGAGGCATCGACCACAATCTGTATGGGGGGATTGACGGCATAGCCTTGTGCGGCCTGCATTACCGCCCGGTCGTAGTCGTCGGCGAAAACCACCACGGCCGTTACGTCGCCGCGCCGCAGCACGTCGTCGATTTCATTCTGTTGTATATATCCGTAGAACGTGAAGTTCGGATTGTGCGCCACACGGTTGACGGCTTCCGTCACGCCCGCCGTGCGGTGAGGGGCCACCGCGGCCACGCGCACGTCGTTGACCTCGGTCGAGATGGCGAAGCCGAACAGCAACAGCATCACGGCGGGCTGCAACAAGACGATGAGCAGCGTGCGTTTGTCGCGCAGGATATGCAACGACTCTTTGCGGATGAAAGGTATGATGTCGGTATTCATGATGTCATTCGGCTCGTTTGGCGCCACGGGCGATGGTGCGGAAGACGCCGTCCATCGAATCGGTGGCGAATTGTCGTTTGAGGGCGGCCGGCGTGTCGAGGGCGCGGACTTCGCCGTCCACCATAATCGAAACGCGGGCGCAGTATTCCGCCTCGTCCATGTAGTGGGTCGTGACGAAAACCGTGGTGCCCCGGTTGGCCTCCTCGTATATCAGTTCCCAGAACTGGCGGCGCGTGATGGGGTCAACCCCGCCGGTCGGTTCGTCCAAAAAGACGATTTCGGGGCTATGGAGCGTCGCTATCGAGAAGGCGAGTTTCTGTTTCCAGCCCAGCGGCAACGCCCCGACCAACGTATGGCGTTCGCCGAGGAAGTTGAGCCTTGAGAGCAGTTCCACGGCACGGCGGCGGGTGCGGTAGGGCGTCAGGTTATATATGCCTGCGAACAGGCGGATGTTCTCCATAACGGTCAAGTCGTCGTAGAGCGAGAACCGTTGGCTCATGTAGCCGATGTGCCGCTTAATCATTTCGCCCTCGCGCATCACGTCGAAGCCCGCCACCGTGCCGCTCCCCGACGTGGGGAAACTCAATCCGCACAGCATCCGCATGGCCGTGGTCTTGCCCGCCCCGTTGGCGCCCAGGAATCCGAAAATCTCGCCTTTGTAAACGTCGAACGAGATGCGGTCCACGGCGGTAAAATCCCCGAAACGTTTGGTGAGTTCGCGGATGGATATGGCGGTCTCTTTCATCGTTGCATCAGTTTTATGAAGACGTCCTCAATCGTCGGCATGCAGGGCGCGATGCGCACGTCCTGCAAGCCGTCCGCCTTTAGGTGTCCGTCCAAGGCCGCCGCATCGAAATTCCCGCCGGCCACGATATGGTGGGTGCTTCCGAACGGATAGCAGGCGTCCACGCCTTCAAACGTGCGGGTGGCTTGCAGCAGGGTAAACATATTGCCGGCGGAAACGGCATACAGCCGGCTGTCGAACCGGGACACGATGCCCGCCGGCGTGTCGATGCCCAAAATGCGCCCTTCGTTGCAGAGGGCGATGCGGTCGCAGCGTTGCGCCTCATCCATATAGGGGGTGGAGACCAGCATCGTGATGTCTTTGGCTTTCAGGCCGGCGAGCATATCCCAAAATTCGCTGCGCGACACGGCATCGACGCCGGTCGTGGGTTCATCGAGGAACAAGACCGACGGCCGGTGTATCAGTGCGCACGACAGCGCGAGTTTCTGTTTCATCCCGCCCGACAGCTTGCCGGCGCGGCGGTTTTTGAACGGTTCTATCTGCCGGTATATCGGGGCGACCAAATCGTAGGCGTCTTGGACGTGCGTGCCGAACAGGGCCGCGAAAAAGTTGAGGTTCTCTTCCACGGTCAAATCGGGGTAGAGCGAAAACCGCCCCGGCATATAGCCGACCAGTTCGCGGATGCGGCGGTAGCCGTGCACGATGTCCAGCCCTTCGACCGTGGCCGCGCCGCTGTCGGGCGAAATCAGCGTGGTCAGCAGGCGGAACAGCGTGGTTTTGCCCGCCCCGTCCGGCCCTATCAAGCCGAACAGTTCGCCGCGCCCCACCGACAACGACACCTCGTCCAACGCCCGTACCTGTCCGTAGCGCTTTGAGAGCCGGTTTATCTCGATAACGTCCATAACGTCCTATCGTTTTACCTCGCCGTAAAGCCCGATTTTGAGGCGGCCGTCGTTCTTGACGGCAATCTTCACGGCATAAACCAAGTTCGCCCGCGAGTTCTTGGTCTGCACGGTCTTGGGCGTGAACTCACTTTCCGAGGCAATCCATGCGATGCGGCCTTCGTATTCATAGCGTTCCTTACCGCCGAAATCCGCCGTCACCGTCACTTGGTCGCCAAGTCGGATGGAAGCCAGTTGGTCGGAGGTAAAGTAAGCCCTTAGGTACATATGGTCCAAATCGGCCATCTTGAACAGCGGTCGGCCCGCGGCGGTCATCTCGCCCGCTTCGGCGTATTTCACCAGCACGGTGCCCGACACGGGGGCCGCGATGCGGCACTTGGCGATACGGTCGTCCAAGGCGGCGATTTGCGCGTCCAAGGCGGCCGCGTTCTCGTTGATGGTGGCCGTGTTGTTGCCGAGCGTCGAAAGGGTTGCCGATAGTTGGCTTTCCAAAATGCGGATTTGCGCGTCGATGTCGTCGGCCTGCTTTTGGGTCGCGGCCCCCTCTTTGAGCATATTCCGCACGCGCCGCAACTCCGTTTTCTGTTTGGCAATCTGTTCGCGCGCCGACGCCACTTGGGTCTGCATATCGGGGCGGCTCTTCAACAGGGCGGTCTGTTGGGCTTTCAACTGTTGCCGTTGCAGGTGGAGTTGCAGGCTGTCTATTGTCCCGACAACTTCGCCGGCGTTCACGGTCATGCCTTCCGCAATGTCGAAACGCAGAATCCGTCCCGTGCCTTCCGCCGATACCGTGATTTCCGTCGCCTCGAACGAGCCCGAAGCGTCGAAGCCGCCTTGGCCGTTGCACGCGGTCAATCCGATGGCCGCCGCTATATAAATCATCGTCCGTTTCATATCCTCATCCGTTTTATTGATTCAAAGTGTGTTTGAGCCTGCAGGTCGCTTGCAGTAATTCGATTTCGTGTCGGTTTTGGTTCAGGATGGCCGTCGTTTCATCGGTGATTTTCTGCAATAGGTCGGTCATGTCGATGACCCCGTTGGCCAATTGCGATTCGGCGGCCAACCGCACCGAACGGCGCAGTTCGACAATGCGGCCGTCGTCCAGCATGGCGTTGCGCAAACGCGTGATTTCGCCTTCCGCCTGTGTGGTCTGCAATTGGGTGTTGAACAGGAAAATGTCTTTCTGAACCCCGATTTGTTCGCCGGCCGTGCGCAGGGTCTTCAACGTATTGCCTTTGGTATAGAACGCGCTGATATTCCACTGCATCCGCACCCCGGCTATGCCGTTCAGCGTCCAGTCCGACGACATCATGCTCTGGAACATATCCAAGCCGGGATAGCCGTAATAGCCTTGCGCAAAGAGGTTGAACCGCGGCATTACCGTGGCGGTCACCGCCTTTTCCCGTGCCGTAAGCCGGTTGACCTTCGCTTCGAACAGCGCCAACTCGGGGCGGGCCGAAGTCAGGCTTTGCGGCGCCTGCACCTCGGGTTTGGGTAGGTGCTCGTCCACAAGCGGCTGGCCGATAAAGAGTTCCAGCATACGTCGGAAACTCGACCGCGACACTTCGGCCTGTTGCAAGGCCTGCCGCGCGCTCAGCAACTCCGCTTCCACGGCGTCGGCGTCGGTCTGCATGGCCACGCCGTTGCGGCAGTAGGTGCGCACCTTGTCGAAATTGCTTTGCAGGAGCGCGATTTGGGCCTCCGTCTGCCCGATGCGTTCGTCCAACAGCAGAATGCCGAAATAGAGGTCTTCGACCCGTTCTTCCAACGCATATAAATCCACATCCGTCGCGCGGCGCTGTTCGTCCGCTTCGGCTTGGACGGCCACCCGGTTGGCTTTGGATTGCCCGCCGTCCCAAATGTTTTGGTTGAGGTCGAGGGCTATTTTGTATTGGTCTTTGCGTAGGCCCGCCATATCCACCCCCTGCGCGGCCAGCATAGCCGCCAGCATATCGGGATAGGTCGGCGTCGCCGATTGGTAAGTGGCCTGCGCCGACAGCCCCAGTTGCGGAATCCAGGCGCGGGCGGCGTTCGACAGGTTGTATTGCTCGGTTTGCGCTATCAGGTCGTATTGCCGGATGGCGGGATGGTGCTCCCGCGCCAAGCGCCGGCATTCGTCAAGCGTTTGCGCCCGACCGATGGCGGTCTGTACGGCCAAGAGCGTCAACCAAGCCACTATGCTTTTCAGTTTCATATCGTCTTCTGTTTTTTGAGTCTGCGCATGATGGTCTTCACCGATTCGGCCTTGCGGGCTTCGAAAAAGGCCCGGCGGTCGCCGGTTAGGTCGCTGAAAATGGTTTCGATGACAGGGTAGGCCAAGAACGGCAGGACGTTGAGCGACAGCAGGTCGAGCATCAGCATCCGCACATCCATATGTTCCACCTCGCCGCGCTTGGCCGCGCTATCCAAGTCGTTTTGCAACTGCGCGAACAAGGGACCCGTCAGGTTCAAAATATTCTCCCGCATGATTTTCTGACGTTCCGGATGGGCGATGACCTCGTTGATGATGAAGCGGGGCAGTTCCGGATTGCGCATAAGGCAATCGAAGTGATTGACGATACCCTGTTCGATGCGTTTCATTAGCGGCAGGTTCGGGTCGCCGAGCACCGCCATGAAAGAGGAGGCCATCAACGCCATTTTCTCGTTCAGTATGCGTTCGAAGAGTTGCTCCTTGGTGCGGAAATAATAATGTAGCA
>CAMXAS010000034.1 GCA_947179195.1 uncultured Bacteroidales bacterium | reverse complement strand
TGGCCTTCAATACGCCGGAAGCGCCTATCATGATTAGCCACGACACCATCTATTGTAAGGAAGAGGCCCGCCTTGCGCTCGAAGCCCATCCGAACGAAGACGGCCCCATCTATTGGTACAAAGACTTGGTACTCAAGAATTCGATAGGCCGTGGCGAAAAGTTGCCCATCAGCAATTACGGTGGTGGTAGCTATATCTTCAGCGCGGTGGAACTCGTGGACGGTTGCTACTCCGATGCGGCTGACGTACGGGTCAAGATTCTCGGCGACCTGGATCTCGGCCTTAAGGATACGGTAGCCTGTCTCGGCGCCACGATCCGACTCATGCCCAAGAACATTCCGGACGGCGCCACGTTCCTGTGGATGCCCGGTTATTATACGACGCCCAATATAGACGTAGTGGTTGGAAAGAACCCGCAAGTCTATACGTTGACCGTAACCGACCCGGCCTACGACAAGAACTGCCAGACGACCGTCAGCGTGAAGGTAAGCGGCACGAGCGTTCCGGAACGTGTGGATTTGAATGGTTGCGTAGGCGATACCGTCGAAATGGGTGTGGAAGATGCGACGCTGGTATGGAAAGACGGTGCGACAGGCAACCCGCGTAAGGTGGCCGCGCAGTTGGGCCTCAAGCAGTACTATGCGGAGGTTGAACTCGGAAACGGTTGCAAACGGGAATACATCTTTAACGTAACGGGTAAGAAGATAGACTCCGTTTCCATCAGCATCAAGCCGCTGTTCGATACGGTTTACTGCTCGCCGGCCAAGAACAGCAACGAATACCGGTTGGAGGCGCAGTTGAACACCAACGCCGTACCGCTCAACCTGCAGTGGTACATGAACGGCGAGGCGGTGGAAAACGCGACCGGCCGTATCTTGAATATCAGCAACCTCGAGCCGGGCGATTACGAATTTGTCGTAACGGCCACGGCCACGACGATTTGTGTGGAACCGAGCATGGCGGTTTCGCCTACCTATAAACTTACGGCCCATCCGCGGCCCAAGGTTTATGCGGGTGCCGACCAACCGGCCCAGCCGTATCAGGAAACCACCTGCATCGGTTGCGACGCTACGGTGGAAGGCGGTACGCCGTTCACGGGCGAAGGCGTGAAGCCCTACATCTATAATTGGGCGGGTAATTACATCCCCGCCACGGTGGCTTCGGGCAAACCGTTGCAGTTCATGACCACCCGTATGGCCACCACGACGGTTTACACGTTGACGGCCATCGACGCCGTAGGTTGTGCGGCTTCCGACGACATCAAGGTAACGGTTGTCGGCGGCCCGTTCCAGGCTACGATTAAGAGCGACCGCGATACGGTTTGCTACGGCGATACGGCGCATATCTCGACTTTGGTTTCCGGCGGCAGCGGCAACTACCGCTTCTTCTACGAAGTCATCAGCCGTCCGAGCACGGCCACGGCGGCGCAGGTAGCGCACTATTCGGTGCCGGATGCCAACGACAGCAGTATGCTCGCTGCTTCGCCGCTCTGCGTTACGACGGTGGCCGAACCGGTGGTTTACCGCGTTACCGTCGTCAACCTCACGACCGGCACGCCGACCTCGGCCGATACGTTGCGCCTCACGCGCAACCTGTGGGTACACGCCGTGCCGCAGGTAGGGGTGGTCAGCGCCCACGACACGACGCTCTGCGCCGACTCCACGGCCACGATGCTGTTGAGCGGTTATAAAGGTACGCGCGCCTACTGGCAATACACGACCAACGGCATTGACTGGACGACCTTCGCCAATACCGCCGACTTGCCGCAGGCTTCGAAAGTGACGTTGCCCGGTGCGGCCTACGGTACGCACCGTTACGTCCGTGCGCAGGTGGCCAACGGCGTCTGCGACTTCCGGCCCACCGATTCGATTTCGGTTCGCACCTACGACAACCTGAACAATATCATTTCGGCTACGGGTCAGACGCTCTGTCCCGAAGTGGAAGATGTTGAAATAGTGGGTTACGCCATGACCGAGGGCGGCAACGGCACGTTCAGCTATATGTGGCAGCAGCTCAAGGGCAGTACGTTCGTCAACGCGGCGGGCAACAATACCGATACATCTTATACGGTTGCCGGCGAAATCGATACGACGCGTCAGTTCCGCCGTCTGGTATTCAGCGATGGCTGTACGTACACGAGCAATGTACAGACTGTCAACGTCTATAGCAACTCCCACATTACGCCGATAGAGGGCGAAACTTATGTCTGCTTCGATTCGGTAAGCACGTACGAGGTAGCGAACCAGACGATGGATAGGTATCAGTGGCAATCCACCAAAGATACGACCGACGGTGGCGTATGGATTGATTTGCCGGCCATTACCTATAGTTATACGACCAATCCGGTCAAGGATACGACCTTCTACCGTGTTATCGGTCAGGCCAACGGTTGCCGTCCCGACACCACGCCGGTCTTCGCCGTTTATCCGACCGAGCCGCTTGAGCCGCGTATCTATATCAGCATCGACACGATGGAGTCCTGTATCGGTTCCGTCTTCACGTTCCAGGTTGATTCGATGTTCAACGGCGGTAGCAAGCCGACGGTTTACTGGTTTGTGAACGGCGAGGCGATTTCGACCAAGTCCAATAAGGTAACCTACAAGCCGATTTACGATACGGCCATTTCCAAGACGGAGCCGGTTCGCATCGATACCATTATCGACCAGTTCGTTGCGGCCGACGGCCTGCAGTTCGCTACGGCCAACCTCCAACCCGGCGATTCGATTTGGGCGGGCTTGGCTTCGTCCATCAACTGTGTCACCACGCATTTGGCGCTGTCCGATACGATTGCGCCTACGGTTTATACGCCGCTTATCCATATCATTTCGCCGCGTCGCGACTCCACGTTCTGCTTCGGCGAAGAAGTGGAAATCGTGGCCACCGATGCCGTTGATTACGCTTGGTACAACCGTCTCTACGGCGAAAAGGAAACCGACCCGAACGTAACCCGTCAGGTGGGCAAGGGAGCCGGCTTCGTTTACGGCGGTGCGGTTTCGGATTCCGCCACCAATATGGTGGATATGGGCCATACCGACAGCACGATAACGGTTAGCCCGTTCGATTCGCTCTACTATTTCGTTTACGGTACCGACCGCCATGGTTGCTTCGGCTACGACAGCGTGATGCTGGCGCCGGAGCCGCTCATTGCCAAGATGCCCGACACGATTCTCTGCGAGGGCGGCGAAATCCGTCTCTACGCCCGTCCGGACGTCTATGCCACCTACGAATGGAGCGAAAGCAAGGTTGACCCGGATCGCGCCAGCAGCTTTATCCGCGGCAACACGGGTATGAACGCCTACCAGCCGCTGTGCAAGCCGGTAGATACCGTCACGACCTACTATGTCGATATCACGACCACGGCCAAGAAGTGTCACCGTCGCGACAGCATTACCGTGACGATTGAGAAGATTACGACGCCCGAACTCACGATAGACTACACGGGCAAACGCGTGGGCGATACGCTCTTCATCACCGAATGCGACCAACGCTTCTACACGCTTTCGGCGCACGCCACCGAAACGGGCTTGAAGCCTGAATTCCAGTGGGTAGTGAACGGCGAAGTTTGGGGCCGCGATACGTTGCTCTCCGACAGCGGCTTCCAGCACAACGCCTACATCCATTTCGAATACACGAGCTCCAAGCAATGCGTTACCAAGCGTTCGCTCCGTTCGCAAGACCTGATCGCCAACGTCACCTATATGCCGGAGGCGCAGGTATCCATCAACTCCAACATGGGTCTGATGGTTTGTCCGTACGATACGGTCACGATTTACAAGACGCACTCGCCCTCTTACGATACGGCCGGCAAGTTCGAATGGTTCCTGCGCCGTGCGGGTCAGGAGGCCTTCGTGAAGGTACAGCCCGCCAACGATACGGCCTATATCGACTTCTTCGGTACGGGCGATGAGATTTACGTGGTTTACTACGCCTACGATTCCTGCATCAAGAATTCGCCGGCGCGCTCCAACGTCCTCAAATTCGGCAACTACAATGTAACGTATCCGCAGGTTTGGATTACGGGCGCCACGGGCGATACGGTCTGCGAATACACGCCGTTCACGTTGAGCGGTAGATCGAAAGACGCGGGCAAGGATGCCGAATACAATTGGTACAAAGACGGTCAGGAAATAGGCCAAAGCTTCCCGTCGATTACCTATTCCAACAATCCGATGGAGAACGGCGACTTTGGCGTATTGGAAGCGGTTTACAAAGACCGTCCCACACCTTACACGTTCACGCTCCGTATGACGGTCAAGGACGAATGTCCGTTGCCGGGCAACGTCGTCGAAGTGGATACGACGATTTACGTTTTGGCCAATGAAACGCCGTATGTCACCATCGAACAGAACCCCGACCCGCTCAAGTGCAACTCCATTATCGAGGAGCCGATTGCCTGGAGCAACAACTACCGTCTGTCGCTGAGCGGCAACAACGCCACGCTGTACGGCCACTACCATTGGGATGCCGGTGCCACCTCGCAGCAGTTGGTTCACGACAACGGCGCCATCAGCGGTGCGGTAGGCAATACGAACTCTTACCTCATGATAGGCCTTACGTCCACGGATAAGCATCCGGAATGGGCCGACTATCATTATATCGAATTCGCCGCCTACGCTTGCCGCGGTTACCTTGAAGTCTATGAAGAAGGCGTCTATAAAGGCCGCTTCGGTACCTATAAAGCCGGTGACCGTCTGAGCGTCGAGATTGCCGACAGCGTGGTTTACTACCTGCACAACGACCGCGTTTACTACATATCCGACAAAAAGGCGACGGCTTACCCGTATCAGGGCGATATGTCGCTCTACTATTGCTATGATTCGTATCCGACGTGGTACGACGTGCGCATGACCTACCGCGCTACGGACGTTTACTTCGACGCCGAACCGCATTTCGAAGGTAACGCGCCGGTTTACAGTTGGTATATCAACGGCAAGTACGACAACAACGAGGGCCGCAACGACACCATCTTCCGCTCGCCCTACCATCTGTTTAAGAACGGCGATACGGTACAGCTCGTCATGAAGTCCAACTACCGTTGTATGTGGGAACCCGAGGCGAAGAGCAACCCGATTATCATCTCCGGTCTCGACCAGGCGGACGACTTCTTGAGCATCATGCCCGATACGTCGGTATGCTACGGCGACAGCATCCGTCTGGCGGCCTATGGTGCGGAATCCTACAGTTGGAACCCGATTTACGCGCCGGGCGAAGATACGAGCTACACCTACTATTGGCGTCACATTTACGATACGACGGATTGGCACTACGACTCCACGCGGACGGCTGTGGCCGACTTGGCCGCCGGCACGGAATACGATGCGGATAAGGTCGTCAACGACTCGATTTGGCAGTATTTCTATACGGGTACGTTCACGTTCAAGGATTCCGTCGTCGATAGCATCATGTCGGTGATGCCGATACTCCGCGCCGTAACCGACTCCATGCCGTGGGTAGCGCCGCTCCAGACCACATGGTATAGGGTCATGGGCCGCAACGAAAACGGTTGCGCCACGTTCAAGCGCATGAAGGTGGAAGTGCTGCCGTTGCCGACGCCCAACGCCGGTCCCGACTATTACATCTGTGCGGGCGACAGCGTTACGCTGACCGCGCTCTACGGCGGCAAGCAGTCCGATTCGACGCATATCTACGATTGGCATACGATTGACGGCGGACATACACACGCTTACAGCGGCGCCACCGTCCGTATCGCGCCCGATTCGACGCATACCTACGTCATTACCGAAACGCTGCCTACGGGCTGCTTCGCCACGGATACGATAACGATTACCGTTTATCCGTTGCCCACGCCGTACTACGAACCCAAAGACACGTTGGTATGCCGCAACCAGCCGGTTATCTACAGCGACACGACGGCTTACGACGCTTCGTTGACCTATACGTGGACGCCGTCTTCGCGCCTGACCAAGCAGACCCCCAACGGCTCGGAGGTACGCTTCGCCTCGGCCGATACGGGCAACTTCACGTATTACGTACAGGTTAAGTCGCCTTATAACTGCGTGGCTTACGATACCGTCCGCGTCCGCGTCGAGAACCGTCACGTAACGGCCTATCTCGTGGATGAAGACGGCAACCCGCTTACGCGCGACACGCTCTGCAGCTTCGACACCATTACCTATGTGGCCAAGGGCGAGAACTGGGGTTCGGATCCGACCTTCGAATGGTACTTCAACGGCATCAAACTGCCGGGCTATACCACCGATACGTTGCGTTACAGCGGCTTCTCCGATAGAAGCACGATTTACTGCCGTGTAACGCCGAGTGCCGAAATCTGCACCGATGTAGCTTCCATCAATACGGATTTCGTTACGACGACCGTTTACCCGATTGACTCCAACCATGTGGATTTGTCAACGAGCGACGGCTTTGCCTTGGTTAACGACACGCTCCATATCTGTATCTACGACAGCAGCGCGTTGTTCACATCCACCTATTCGTTGGCTTCCAAAGACCCGTATGTAACCTATTGCTGGTTGCTCAACGAAGATACGGTTTCCTTGACCCGTAACCAGCGCATCGGCGGCCTCAAGCACGGCGACAAGGTTTATATCCGCACGACCTCGAGCCTGCGGTGCGCCCGTCCGGTAACGGCCATGGATTCCATCACGGTTTACGTCCACGATGCCGTAGAAGTCAATGCTTACTAGATCCAGACCATCCATAAGGGCGAAACCGCCTTGCTCCGTGCCGAACTCGTCAATCCGGAACCGGAAACCGAATACACCTACCAGTGGACGGGTGCCTACATCACGCCGACGAGCGATGTCACGAACGATACGGTTTACGTTCAGCCGAAAGACACCTATACCTACCGTGTGGATGCCAAGAGCACGTTCGGTTGCATCGGCTTCGATACCGTGACGGTGGAAGTTTACCAGCAGCCGCGTATCATCCGTGACCCGGAATCGGTTGACGTCTGTGAATACGATACGGCGGCGTTCTCCATCTACGCCATCGGCGGCGGCCTGACCTACCAGTGGTATGTCAAGGTTTACGACCCCGTAACGCGCCGCTACAGCGATACGATTGCGTTGGAGGAATGCACGGCGGCCAACCCGACGCCTTATATCGGCGTTCATACGCCTGAACTCACGCTTGGTTCCGACCCGAGCGGCGCGATGAGCGCTTACGTACAGCCGGTAACGCTCGATATGAACCGTTACCAGTACCTGTGCCGCGTCAAGGGTCTGGAACTCTATACGCCGGTTATGTCGCGCACCGGACGTCTGAACGTCATCGCGCGTGTAGAACCGGTTATCGACAGCCTGACGCACAGCGCGGGCGACACGGTTTGCTTCGGCACGCCCGACACCTTGCGCGTCTTCGTACACGATGCCGGCCTCACGCCCACGTTCCGTTGGTACATCAACGGCGTACAGCAGCCCGAAACCGGCAGCACGCTGATTAGAAAGAACTTCGCCGATGAAGACAGTGTAACCTGCATCGTGGAATCGAGCGAACGTTGCGTCTGGACGGGCGAAGACACGGTCGGCCTGACGTTGCACCGCTACGACCTGCCGCAGATTACGCTTGACCCGGCCGACGGCACCAACCGCGTCATCGTTCACAACCAGGATACGGTCGTTTCGTCGGTGGTAACCGGCGGCACCGCGCCCTATACCTATAATTGGACTACGAACCCGGCCGGTCGCATCGCCTCTTATGTGGGCACGACGGATCCCGACGATGCGGTTCGCACCACGCGCCTCACGTCGGCCACCACCTACACGTTGGAGGTAAGCGATGTTCACGGTTGCCGCGACACGGCCAAGGCCACGATTCTGATGTTGGGCGGCCCGCTCCAAGCCCTGCCGAACATCTCGCCCAGAACGGCCGACCGCTTCGGTGAAATCTGCATCGGCGACACGGCCATGCTCGAAGGCTTGGCCAGCGGTGGTTCGGGTGACTATACCTATACTTGGCAGGAAATCGGCACGAGCCTGAGCGAAATCATGCAACCCGATTCGCAGAACTCGGCGGTTTACCCGACGCCGGCCACGCTGCCCGACACCTTGAAATACCGCCTCACCGTCAGCGACGGCGTTTCGACCGCTACGGCCGATGTCCGCCTCTCGGTTCAGGATTACTATACGCACAGCGTGGAAATCGTTGTAAGCGAACAGGCGGTATGCGCTTACGCGCCGGTTAAGTTCACCGCCAACGTGACGACCGACAACCCGCGTAAGGATATGTTCACGTATCGTTGGCTCGTCAACGGCGTGGCCGCGGACGGTGCCACGGGTGCCACGTGGACGACCACGCAGCTCAAAGACGGCGACAGCGTTTCGTGCGAAGTGACGGCCACCACCAAGTGCGTCATCGACCGCGTGGTTTACAGCCACAAGATTGGCATGACCATCTTCCCGTTGCCGGAAGTGACGATGGATTACCGTTGCGCCGACACGTTGATTTGCGAAGGCGACAGCGTATGGCTCAGAGCCGAGGCGCCGACGGCGGTTTCGATGCTGTGGACGCCCAATGAAGGCACGCTGCTGACGCCCGACGATGTCGATTCGGTATTGGCGCAGGTATTCAACACCACGACCTACGTTCTGACGGCCACCGATATCAATGGCTGTATCGCGGCCGACAGTGCGCATATCAACGTCCAGAACAAACCGGTCATCCTGCTCCAGCCGGAAGAAGCGGCGGCTTGCGACGCTTACCCGACCGTCGTAACGTTTACGGTTAAAGTCAAGGATTCGCTGATTTCGAGCTACCAGTGGCAGGCTTACGACAAATCCACCGGCAGCTGGTACAACCTTGCCGACCCGGATATCTACGACGGCTTCCAGACGCCGGAACTCAAGGTTACGGTAACCGACCTGAGCCTCGACAGCACGCGCTACCGCGTCTTTATCTCCAACTGGTGCTTCGACACCGTTTCGGACGAGGCCATGCTCTATACGCCCGACCTGACGCTGCACCCGACGGTATTGCTGCCGGATACGACCTTCTGCTACGACGACCGTCAGCTTGAATTCCACTCGACCAAGCCGGCCGGTGCGCTGAGCGATATGCTGACGATTTGGCGTCGTAACCCGGCCTGCGAAGACCTCGTTTACGACGGATGGATGTCGTACTTCACGCCGACGGATTGCGCTTCGGGCGATAACTTCACCGCGCCGGTACTTGCTCCGGGTGACTACACCTACTACGCTTACCTGCAAGGCCGCTGTCTGTCGCACGTTTACGACAGCGTCAACATAAAGGTTCGCGCCTTGCCCGAAATCACGATGCCGGACGAGCTGAGCGTATGTATGGGCGAATTGGTTCTGACGGCCGAAGCCACGGGCGAAGATTTGACCTACCTGTGGTCCACGGGCGAAACGACGAAGACGATTACGCCTTACCATGTGGAAGAAGCCGTTTACACGGTAGTGGTAACCGATAAGTACGGTTGCGAATCCACGGCCTCCACGCACGTACGCGCCGGTATCTTCAACGGTATCCATACGGCTGAGATCGTCGGCCACGAAACCATAGACACGCTCTGCGGCGATGCGCCCATGACGTTGCAAATAGCGAGCGAACACGCGGGTAGAACGCCGATTTACCGCTGGTATGTCAACGGTACGGCTTTCGTGGGCAACAACCGCCCGACCTTCGATATGAACCAGTTGCCCGATGAGGGTCGCTACAACATCTATGCGCAGGTTACTTCCTCCGAAGACTGCGTCATGCCGCGCGACACCGTAA
>CAMXAS010000033.1 GCA_947179195.1 uncultured Bacteroidales bacterium | reverse complement strand
TGCTCGTCGCTTTGCGGAAAGGGGGGGATTCGAACCCCCGGTACAGTAAACCCGTACGACAGTTTAGCAAACTGTTGGTTTCAGCCACTCACCCACCTTTCCGGAATCAAAGGCTGACGCGTTTAGGGTCGGTTTGAAACCCATACGCCTGCAAGGAAGCAGGCTCAAAGCCGACGCGAAAACGAGCGCAAAGGTAGCGATAATTTTCGAGAATGACAAACCGCCGTGCCCTCACGCGCTTAGGCGCGGGCGGGGGCGTCGATGGTCGGCAGGCCGGCTTGGGCGAGGCGGGCATCGACCTGGGCGGTGCGCTCGAAGACGGCCAGCCCGAAGACGGGCGCCATGGCCAGCAGGTGGTCGAACACGTCGGCCTGTATGGCTTCGTAGGTCAGCCATTCGGACGTGCGCGTAAAGCAGTAGATCTGAATCGGCAGCCCGAAGTCGTCCATGGCCAGCTGCCGCACCATGAGCGTGTAGCCGTCGGCGTTTTCGATATTCGGGTGGTGGCGCAGGTAGTATTCGATGTATTTGCGGAACAGGAACACGTTGGTCAGGCCGCCGTGGGGCAGGGCGGTAGCGGCTTCCGCCGTCGCCACGGCCGCATAGGGCTTCATGAAGTCCGCCAGGGCTTCGATTTCGGCCAAGTGCGCGATAAAGTCCGGCTCGCAGAAGCGGATGCCCGTCATGTCGATGTTGAACGCGCGCTGGATGCGGCGGTGCTTGGAGTCGGACATACTCCGCCAGTTGACGACCGAGTCGGAAATCAGGTTGTAGGCCGGAATCGTCGTCACGGTCAAATCGAAATTCTGCACCTTGACGGTCGTGAGCGTGATGTCGATGACGGTGCCGTCGGCGTTGAACTTGGCCATCGTAATCCAGTCGCCTATGCGCACGATGTCGTTGTAGGAGAGCTGTACGCCCGCCACCAACCCCAGGATGCTGTCGCGGAAAATCAACATGAGCACGGCCGAGGCCGCCCCCAGGCCGCCGATGAATACGAGCGGCGATTTGTTCAGCAGAATCGAGAGCAGGATGATGGCGCCGAGGAAATAGACGATAATCGTCGCGAATTGAATCAAGCCCTTGAACGAGCGTTGTTTGTCGCTTTGGTAGGTGGCCTGGTAATCGACCACGCACCAGAGGAGCCCCACGATGATGCGCACGGCGTACCATAGCGTGCCGATGGCGAGCAGTTTCTGCAAGGGTTTGATCCAGCCTTGGAACTCGTCGAAGATGCCCGGCACGGCGGCGAAGAAAAAGATGCAGATGATGAGGTAGGAGGTCCGGCGTATGACGTGCTGCCGGATCAGGATTTCGCCGATGCGGGTCTTGTTTTTGGTGGCGATGGCGCGCACGATTTTGGAAAGGACGAAGCGCAGCAGCCAGTAGAGCCCCCACGTGAACAGGCCTACGCAGATGAGGACGGCCAGCGTCGTGGTCAGGCGGATGGCGCCGGCGTGCCAGCCGGAGGACGACAGGAACAGGCCGAAGCGGGCGATGAGGTCCAAGAGGAATTTGAGTATCATATCATTGGTATGTTTCCCGCAAAGTTAAGAAAAAATGCTACATTTGTCATAAAAAAGGAGGTCGTTATGAAAGCGTCTGTCAAAGGTTGGATTTTGGTTTCAGGCGGGCTGGCGTTGGTGCTGCTGTTCGCCTTGACCGGTTGCCGGTCGGTGAAACAATACCGTTTCGAATCGGCGAACTTGGAGGCTTGGTATCCGTTGGATGAAAGCGCGCCCGACCCCGACAGCCTGTCCGGGCTGCGTGTGGCCTTGCAGGCCGACTGGGTGACGAAAAGCCCTTACGGGCAGGCGGTGGCCGACCGCATCAACGACGCGCTGTTGGACGCGCTCTGCGGCATCGTCTATGGCGACACCGAACCGGGCGACCATGAGATGGGGGTGTCCGAATCCTTGGCCGAGGCCACGTCCGGTATGGAACTCATGGCGGCGATGGAGGCCGCGGAGCCGGAAATAACCTCCACCTACGGCCGTCAGCTGGCCGACACGATTCTGTCGCAATATCCGCTGGCCCGGATGCAGGCCGGGGAGTGGATGCAGGCCTTGGTGAACCGTTATCTGTACGAATACCGTCAGGACTTGGGCGGCCTGGTGGCCGACATCGCCTCGGGCCGTTTTTCGCCCAACGCCGCGGCCTATGAGTTGGAATGCCACCAGCTGCTGGAGGTTTCGGAAAAGAACGTCTTGGTCTGGAAAACGCAACTCTATCTCTATACGGGAGGCGCGCACGGCTCGCAGACGGTGCGCTATCTCAACGTCAACCCCAAGACCGGGGCCGAAATCACGCTGTCCGATGTCATCAAGCCGGAGATGATGGATACGGTGCGCGACCGCGTGCGCGCGAAGCTGGCCGAGAGCGCCGAAAGCCGCGATATCTTCGATTTGGCGGCCGTGGAATTGCCGTCCCAGTTCCGTTTGGGCGGCGACGCCATCGTGTTCCAGTATCAGGTCTATGAAATCGCGCCCTATGTGTCGGGGCCGATTGCGGTCAGCCTGACGAAGGCCGAACTGGCCGACTGTCTGCGATAGGGCGCGGCGGTTCTTGTAGCCGCTTAGACCGTCTGTTCCACCGACCAGACGAAGGCGCGGATGCCTACCTCTTCGTTCACTTGGTCCAGGCGGTGCACCTTGTCTAAAATGACCGGCACCTTGTCGTCGTCCACAATCGTGATGACGGCCGAATTGATTTCGGGCCACGTATGGGTGCCGCGGTGCGGGTCGCCCGTCTTGCTGCCGCGTCCCTCCACGTTGGAGAACCACGTGAAGCCGCGGATTTCCAGCGTGTCCAAAAGGTATTCCACGCGCTCTACGTTCGCTTGGTTGAATATGATGAATACTGCTTTCATAACGGTCTTTTTTTTCGTGTGACCCACGGCCGGCGCCGAACGGCCTTCCGTTCAGCCCCGGCCTCGGGACGGTTTTCAGTCTTCCATAAACGTATAGGCCTGCCGCAACTTGTTCTGCTTGTCGCGTTCGCCGTGACGGGCCATCATGGCATAGAGCACGGGCACGATAATCAGCGTGATGACGGTCGAGACCGTGAGGCCGCCGATAACGGTGATGCCCATCGGCGTCCACATCTCCGAGCCTTCGCCCACGCTCAGGGCCATCGGCAACATACCCAAAATCGTCGTCGCGGTGGTCATCAATACGGGACGCAGACGTGAGCGGCCCGACAGCGCGATGGCTTCGTTGAGTTCCAGGCCGCGGTCGCGCATCAGGTTGATGTAGTCCACGAGCACGATACCGTTCTTGACCACAATCCCCACGAGCAGGATGGCGCCCAAGGCCGCAATCATGTTCAGCGTCGTGCCGGTCATGAGCAGGGCCAGCACCACGCCCGTAAACGAGAACGGGATGGCCATCATGATGATGAACGGCTTGCTGAACGATTCGAACTGCGAGGCCATGACGACGAACACCAGCATGACAATCAGCAACAACAGCACCACCATGTTGCCGAACGTCTCCTGTTGGTCTTCGAACGCGCCGGCATACACAATCATGATGTCGCCGGGCACGTCCACCTCGGCTTCGATGGCGCTTTTGAGGCCGGCCGCCAGTTCGCCCAACGACACGCCCACGGGCGTCACATCCACTTTCACGACGCGTTCGCGGCGTTTACGTTCGATATTGGGCGGCCCCCAGTATTCCCGCACGTCACCCAGCTCGTCAAGCTTGATGATGGCGCCGTCCGGCGCTTGCAGGCTGATGTCTTCGAGGCTTTCGATTTTGTTGCGGTAGTCCTCTTCCAGGCGCACGATGATGTCGTATTCGTCGCCCAGCTCGCGGAACTTGCTGCACGTGAAGCCGGCCACGCGGTTACGCAGGGCGGCGGCCACCGTGGCCGTCGTCAGGTTGTGCTGCGCCAGTTTTTCCTTATCCAGGTTGATTTGCAGTTCGGGCTTGTCCTTCTTACGGCTTATTTCGATGTCGCGCGCGCCCTTGACATGGGCGGCCACGCGCTTGACGTCTTCGGCCACGCGGTTGGTCGCGTTCAGGTCAAAGCCGTAGATTTCGATGCTCACGTTGTTTTTCTGACCGCCGCCGCCCGTGCCCTGCGTGCTCACCGTATAGTCGATGATTTCGGGGAAGGCCGCCAACTGGCCGCGGAAGTCCTCGGCGATTTCAAACACGCTGCGGTCGCGGTCCTTGAGGTCTTTCAGACGCACGGTCAGCGAAATCGTGTTCGTGCCGTTGTTGCCGAACAGGGCCGAGAAGCCGCCCTCGTCGTCGGCGCCCGTGGAGGAGGAGATGACCGTCACTTCGGGGTAGCGTTCTTCCAGCAGTTTCTCCAGTTTCTCGGTCGTGGCCAGCGTTTCTTCCACGCGCAGGCCGGTGCCCAATTCTATCGTGGCCGTAAAGCGGCTTTCGTCCGACTGCGGCATGAAGTCCATACCCACGAACTTGAACAGATAGAAGGACGCGATGACGCAGATAACCGAAATGACGACGATTTTCTTCTTGTTGTTCAACGCCTTGCGCAACAGCCGTTCGTAGAACACATCCAGGCGGTTCAGCCCGGGTTCGATAAAGCGGGCGTGCAGCGCGCTGAAGCCGCGTAGTTTGGCGTCTTTGTCACGCAGGCGCAGCAGTTTGGAGGAGAGCATGGGCGTAAGCGAGATGGCCGCCGCCGTGGACGTGCAGACCGTAATCGTCACAATCCAGCCCAATTCCTTGAACATGATGCCGGCCATGCCGCTCAGCGTCGTCAGCGGCAGGAACACCGCCACGATAACCAGGGTCGTGACGATAACCGACACCCACACTTCGTTCGTGGCGTAGATGGCCGCCTCCCGCGGACGCGCGCCCCGTTCGATGTGTTTCGTGATGTTCTCCAATACCACGATGGCGTCGTCCACCACCATACCGATGGCGATGGAGAGCGAGGAGAGCGAGATGATGTTGATGGAGCTGCCGGTCAGGGCCAGGTAGATGAGCGATACAATCAACGAGATGGGAATCGTCAGCACGATGATGAACGTGGCGCGCCAGCGGCCGAGGAAGAACAGCACGACGAGCGTCACGAACAAGAGCGCGAACAAGAGCGTGGACGACAGGTTGCCGATGGACTGCTTGATAAACGTGGACGAGTCATAGACTTCCATAATCTTGACGTCGGGCGGCAGGGTCGGGCGGAGTTCGTCCAAACGCGCCTTGACACCCTTGGCCACGGCCACGGTGTTGGCCCCCGACTGCTTCATGACCATCATACGCAAGCCGGGTTTGCCGTTCGAGCGTTCGGCGATGGTCACGTCCTTGAGCGTGTCGTTGACCGTCGCCACGTCCTTGACGTAGATGTTGCGGCCGTTGATACTGCCCACGACGAGGTTGCGGATTTCGTCGCTCTCGTCGAATTCACCCTCCACGCGCAGCTGATAGTCGGTGCGCCCCATGCGGACGCTGCCGGCCGGCATATCCACGTTGGCCGCCGCGATGACGTTGCCGATGCCCTCGATGGTCAGGTGGTAGGCGTCCATCTTCTTGGCGTCCACATCCACATACACGACGCGTTCGGGCGCCCCGCTCAGGAAGACCGACGCGATGCCGTCCACCCGGTTGAGCGAGTTGACCACCTTGTCGTCTATGAGTTTTTCCAAGCCGTTATACGATTCGTCGGCCGTAATCGTATAGAAGATAATCGGCATCATGCTCGTGCTGAACTTGTAAATCGTCGGACGCTCGCAGTCGTCCGGCAAATCGCTCAGCACCATTTCCAAGGCGTCGCGTATGTCGTTCGTGGCCACGTCCAGGTCCGACCCCCATTCAAATTCCAGCGAGACAATCGACAGGTTGTCTTTGGACGTGGACGAGATTTCCTTCAGCTTATCGACCGTCGTCAGGCTGTTTTCAATCGGCTTGGTGATGTTTTCCTCAATATCGGCCGCGTTGGCGCCGGCATAGACGGTCATGACCGATATCGCCGGCATTTCCATGTCGGGGTAAAGGTCAATCGGGATTTTCGTCATCGAATACAGGCCGAACAGGATGATGGCGGTAAAAACCATCATCGTGGTGACCGGTTTGTTGACGGCGGATTTATAAATGCTCATGTCTTGTCGATTTTATTATTCAACCACCTGGACGGCCACGCCGTCGTTGAGGCGGCCTTGGCCTTCCGTAATCAGTTCCATGCCGGGTTCCAACCGTTCGGAGAGGATTTCCACCCGGTCGTTGAAGCGGTCGCCGATTTTGACGACGATGCGGCGCGCCGTGCCGTTGTCCACCACGAAGATATAGCGTTCGTTCGAACCCTGCATCTTGAGCACGGCGTAGTCGGGCACGATAACCGTTTCGGCCTTGCCCACCGCCAGCGCTACGCGCGCGAACATCCCGGGCCGCAGGATCTGCTCGCGGTTGTCGATTTCAAGCTCCACGTCGAACGTGCGCGAGGTGGGGTTGACAATCGGATAGACGATGTGCACCGTGCCTTTGAATTTCTGACCGGGATAGACGTCGCTCGTGATGTCGGCCGTCATGCCTTTCTTGACGAGCGGGTAAAAGGATTCGGGGATGGCGATGGTGGTCTTGAGTTTGTCGATTTCCACGAGCGAGAGCACGGCCGCTTTGCCGATGCTGGCGATCGGGCTGCCGGAATACATCTCGCCGTTCTCGAAATATTTGCCGGAGACGATGCCGGAGAAGGGCGCGCGCAGAATCGTGTTCGTGCGCAGATAATCGACGTTGGTCTTGGCCACTTCGTATTGGGTCTTGATTTGGTCGTAGTTCTGCTTGGAATAGCTGCCGGCGTTGTACAGGATTTTGGCGCGGTTGTATTCGGTTTCGTAGTTCTTCAGTTGCAGTTCGGTCTGCAACAGCTGCGTGCGGTCCATCTGCACGAGGATGTCGCCTTTCTTGACCACGTCGCTCACATCCACCTTAAAGGCTTCGATGCGGCCGGGGCTGGCCGGCGCCAGATGCACTTCCTCCCAGGCGTTGAGCGTGGCCGGCAGTTCCACTTTCCGGTCTATTTCCACCGCTTCCATCTTCAGGCTGCGGACTTGTTCCAGTTTGACGGTTGCCGTGGCGTTTTCCTGCTGATTGGCAGGGCCTTGGCAAGCCGTGGCCAACAGGGCGGCGATGCAGCCGCAGGCACAAAACAGTATTCTTTTCATAGGTTAAAAGTATAAAATGCGTTTGAGGTTGAAGCGGGCTTCCAACAGTTGCGAAATCGCGCTCAGATAGTCGGAATAGGCTTGTAAATAGTCGGAGTTGGCGTTTGTCAGGTCCATGCTGGACTTGACGCCCTGTTCGTATTTGAGCTGGATGCTCTTGAACACGCGGTCGGCCACTTCGATGTTCAGTTTTTGGGTGTTGTACTGCTCCAAGGCCGTCGATAGGTTGAAGCGCATCTGCTTCTCCTGCGTGCGCAACTGGTCTTTGACCAAATCCTTCTGCAACTGGGCGTTGTAGAGGTCGATGCGCGCCTGGCGGTGTTTGTTCGTGTTGGCCAAGCCGGAGAAAAGGGGCACCGTGGCCGAAACGCCCGCGATGTGGTTCGGCTGCATATTGAATTCCGGCTTTAGAATCTGATAGGTGTATTGATAGAAGCCGGCAATCGTGGGCACGAAGTTCATGACGGCCATGAGCTTCTGCTTCTCGGCCATTTCCTCGCTCTTTTCCACGAGGCGGTAGGTGGGGTCGGCCTCCATGTCGTAGGGCAGGGAGAGCAACACCAGGTCGTTTTGGGCCGCGATGAGGTCGTCCAGCGATTGGGTCAGCACGAGTTCGTCGGCCACGTTCATGCCCAATTCGATTTTAAGCGTGTTGTTGACCAATTCGATGCTGCGCTCCGTGTTCTTGAGCATATTCTCCAGCAGGTTGACCTGCACCTGCAATTGGTCGGCGTCGGTCTGTTCCATGGCGCCGGCCTGCACCATGGCCTGCGTCTTCTTAACCAAATCCTTGAGGTCGTTCAGGTTGCGCGTCAGGATGTCGTAGTTGGCCTTGGTCAGCAATACGAGCAGGTAGTTCGTGCTCACGGTGTTGACGAGCGTCAGTTCCGCGTTCTCCTCGTTGATTTCGGCCATGGCCTGTCCGATTTTGCCGAGCATGATGCCCACCATCGCGTTGCCGTTGAACACGACCTGCGAGGCCGTGGCGTTGAGCGAACTCGTGTTCGGCATCGAGATTTCCATGGGGCGGCCGAAAGCCCCGCCCATATCCATCTTCTTATTGAAGTAGGTGTTGAAATCGACGGAGGCCGAAGCCTGCGGGATATAGTTGGCGATGGCCTCCCGCTTGCTATAGACGGCTTTCAAGACGTCGTTCTTCGTTTGCAACAGGTTCTTGTTGTGCGTCAGCGCATAGTCCACGGCCTCGTCCAGACTCAGTTGCAACGCGCCGCCGTTGGCGCTGTCGTGCGTCTGCGCCTCCACGCGGTAGGCGTATTTGGGCGCGTAGTGCTTGTGGGCGTCGGCCGTCTGTCCGCAGGCATTCGCGCAGAGGCCTAAGCCGAGGGCGAGCCAAAACAGGCGGGCATTCATTCTATATTTCATAAGGACAATAAGTTTAGCAGTTGTTTGGAATAGGGGTCGTCGAGCGATTGCAGGGCGCGGAAAAACGCGCGGTGGCCTTTGTAGGTACCTATGCTGCGGATAAGCGGCATCACCAAATAGGCCACGATGTCGCTCGGCGTATAGAGACCGGACGACACATAATTCAATTTGTCGTTGTGCAGGTCTCTGAATAGTCTGAAAATCAAATCGGTATTAACATCTTGGCGGATAAAGCCCGCGGTTTTGCATTCCAGGGACAGCCGGTCGAGCAGTTGGTCGTGTTTGGTCTGCAACGCCTGAATCTGCGTGCTGTTGAGCGTCGGGTAATATTTGCGCAACTCGTCGAAAACCACCTTGTTGATTTGGTCGTGGCACCGACGGCTGAAGATATATATACGTAAAAGTATCTCTACCGAATTACAGCCTTCTTGCCGCATCTCATCGACATGCGCCATCATTTGGGTCAGCACGGAGTCGAAGTTTTGGTAGATGACATCGGCAATCAGTTGCTCCTTGCTCTTGTAGAGTTCGTAGAGCGTCCGTTTGGAAATGCCGGCCTCTTCCGCAATGTCGTCCATCGAAACCTGCCGCAGGCCTTTTTGGAAGAAATTGCGTTGGGCGATATTCAATATGTTCTCTTTCAAATCCATAGACAAAACTCCGTGCGTTTTAAAAGTTTTCTGTTGTGCAAAATTAGAAAACTTTTCGCGTTTTGCAAGTTTTCGGACGGGGATTTTGAAAGATTATTTCTTGTGATACCGCATCCCGAAGCGGTAGGCCACGTAGAAATTGAAGAAGCCGAACGGCTGTTTGTTCTCGGCCATAAGCGGGATATGCGTGAAATAGCAGTCGTAGGTGATGCCGGCCTCCAGCGCGTGGGCGGTCTTTTCCTTTTTGCCGAATTCGGCGTTGAAGCCTAATTTGGCGTAGATGCCCGGATAGGGGCGCAGGTGCGGCACGCTGTGGAATACCGGGCCGCGGCCTATGATGCGGTCCACCTGCAGGTGGTAGGGATTGTTGGGGTCGAATTTCTCCAGGCGGGTTTCGTAGGGCTCGCCGTTCAGTTCGGAGCCATAGACGATATAAAGGTATTGCGGGAACGCGAGGCCGAGCGAGAGGCCGCCGTTGTAGATGAGCGACAGCGCCACGCCACCCCAGTAGGGCTTTTCGTTGAACGTGTAGCGGCCGCCGTAGCCGCCGCGCAGCATACAGAAGCTGTTCATCTGCCC
>CAMXAS010000032.1 GCA_947179195.1 uncultured Bacteroidales bacterium | reverse complement strand
GCTATCGGCAAACCGAAACCGGTGGCGAACATCTCCGGCAGCACGACCAAGTCGGGCCGCTCCGCCGCCGAGACTTCCGTCAATGGACGCAACAGCCGCTCCGCCGCCGCGCAACTCGCGCCGGCGTCGCCCCAGGCGGGACAGGTCTGCAACAGGGCCACGTGCAAGACGGGCTTCGGATTACGTTCCATTACAACCGATTTTCACGAAAAAAAGCGACATCGCAGACCGTCTCCGGCCCCCGACGTCGCTTTTCGCTATACGTTGTCCGTCACACAGACGATTACAACTTCTCCAATTTAACCGTAAAGTGACGCATCAACTCGGCTTCCCAAACAATCTTGACACCGCGTTTGATTTGGTCGCGACGGTCAAACACGTTCTTCATGGCCACGGCAATCACGTCCATGTGGTTGTTGGTATATACACGGCGCGGGATGCAGAGACGGAGCAGGTCGAGGCCACCGAAACGGTTTTCGCGCGTAACGGGGTCGCGGTCCGCCAGGATATAACCGATTTCGCAACCACGGATACCGGCTTCCAGATAAAGCTCGGTGGTGAGCGTCTGGGCGGGGAATTCTTCCTTGGGAACCTGGGTGAGGATACGCGTGGCATCTACGAAGATGGCGTGACCACCGACAGGACGCTGGTAGGGAATGCCGAATTCGTCGAAGCGTTTGGCCAGGTATTCCACCTGTTTGATACGGGTTTCGAGGTTGTCGAACTCGGTGTTTTCGTCCAAGCCGACAGCCAAAGCGTCCATATCACGGCCGTTCATACCGCCGTAGGTGAGGTAGCCTTCGAAAGGAATGCAGAAACGCTTGGCGCCTTCGTACCAGTCTTCGTGACGGGTGGCGATGAAACCGCCCATGTTCACGATACCGTCTTTCTTGGCCGACATGGTCATACCGTCGGCAAGCGAGAACATTTCCTTGACGATTTCCTTAATCGTCTTGTTTTCGTAGCCTTTTTCGCGGGTCTTGATAAAGTAGGCGTTTTCGGCGAAACGGGCGGAGTCGAGGATAAGGCGTTTCTTGTATTTGTCGGCGATGGCCCTTACTTCGCGCAGGTTCTGCATCGAAACGGGCTGGCCGCCGGCGGTGTTGTTGGTAACGGTAACGATGATGAAAGGCACCTTGTCGGCGTGTTCAGCCAAGGCCTTTTCCAACTTTTTGGGATCCACGTTGCCCTTGAAGGGGAGTTCGAGCTGGGTGTCTTTGGCTTCGTCAATCGTGCAGTCGAGCGCGGTGGCCTTTCGGCTTTCGATGTGGCCCTTGGTGGTGTCGAAGTGCGAGTTACCGGGCACCACCGAACCGGCGGTTACCAAGTGGCTGAACAATACGTTTTCGGCGGCACGGCCCTGGTGGGTCGGGATCACATACTCAAAGCCCGTGATGCGCGTGATGGTGTCTTTGAGGCGGAAGAAGGACGAGGCGCCGGCATAGCTTTCGTCGCCCATCATCATGGCCGCCCATTGACGGTCGCTCATCGAACCGGTACCGGAGTCGGTGATGCAGTCGATGTAAACTTGTTCGGATTTGAGTTGGAACACATTGTAATGTGCTTCCTTGAGCCATTTTTCACGCTGTTCGCGCGTGCTTTTGCGGATAGGCTCCACCATCTTGATTTTCCAAGATTCTGCGAAAGGTAATTCCATAGTATTGTGTTTTTAATTTTTTCCTGAAAAACAAACTGCCTACAAAGTTAATACAAATTATTTTAATAACCGAATTTTCCCTAATTTTGCGGTTATGAAAAACCGACGCATCCTCATTATCTATACGGGCGGCACCATCGGCATGGTGCAGGACCCCGAAACCGGCAGCCTGTCGCCTTTCGATTTCCAGAACCTCATAGAGGCCGTACCCGGCCTGTCGTCCATAGGCGCCGACATCGAAGCCTATTGCTTCGAACACCTCATCGACTCGTCGGACATGGGGCCGGACGGCTGGATCCATATCGCGCAGGTCATCGAAAAACGCTATGCAGACTTCGACGGCTTCGTCGTGCTGCACGGTACCGATACGATGGCCTACACGGCTTCCGCCCTGAGTTTCATGTTGGAGAACCTCGACAAACCGGTTATCCTGACGGGCTCGCAACTGCCCATCGGCGTATTGCGGAGCGACGGCAAGGACAACCTCATCAACGCGCTTGAAATGGCCGCCGCCACGGACGAAAACGGGCAGGCCCTGTTGCGGGAAGTGGCCGTCGTGTTCGGCAGCCGGCTGTTCCGCGGCAACCGCATCACCAAATTCAGCGCGGAGAGTTTCAGCGCGTTCGTGTCGGCCAATTTCCCGCCGCTGGCCCAGTCGGGCGTCCATATCAAATGGTATTGCCCCGCCCCCGCCGGACATCCGGCCGACGGCAAACGGCTTGTCGCGCATACCGACTTGGAAGTCAACGTGCTTATCGTCAAGGTGCATCCGGGCATGAGCGCCGGAACCCTGGGCCTGATACTCAACACGCCGGGACTGAAAGGCGTCGTGCTGGCCACCTATGGTTCGGGCAACGCCCCCACCTCCCCCGCCTTCGCGCAGACGCTGGCGGACGCCGTAAAACGCGGCATCGCCATCCTCAACGTGACGCAATGCACCGAAGGCGCCGTGGAAATGGGCAAATACGCCGCGAGCAACCCGCTGAAAGCCGCGGGCGTGGTGAGCGGCTACGACATGACGACCGAAGCCGCCGTCACGAAAATGATGTACGTGTTGGGCCTGCGCCGTCCGTTCGAGGAAACCCGCCGTCTGCTGAGCACGCCCCTGCGCGGCGAAATGACGGTCTAAACCCGCCGTCTTGCTTTTGCGCCTATTTTAATGTATCTTTGTCGGCTTGTTGGATTCCGTCCCGGACGGTTTCCCGCTGTTGAATTGGAAATATTAATTACTTAAAGTTATGCAAAATAAGGGAGTTATTAAATTTTTCGCATGGACGCTTGCGATAATTTGCCTTTATCAGCTTTCGTTTACGTTCTTCGCGCGGCGGATGGACAAAAAGGCCATGGTTTACGCCACGGCGCCGGAAGCGGTGGCGCAGGCCAAAACCCTGGCGATGGGCGACGTGCTGAAAGAGAAGTACTATCTGGATTCCATTTCCCGCACCCGCGAGGAATATTTCAAGGATTCCGTAGGCAACGAAGTCATCTACAACATTCTGATTCGCAAATACACTTACAAGGAATGTAAGGCGCGCGAATTGAACCTCGGCTTGGATCTGCGGGGCGGTATGAACGTGTTGATGGAGGTTTCGACGGCCGATGTCGTAAGGGCCCTTTCCGGCTACAGCACCGACACGCTGTTCAACCGCGTCATGACGGCGGCCATCGAGCGCAACCGCATTGAGCCGAACAGCAACTTCGTCAGCATCTTCGAAACGGTGTGGAACGAAATGGACCCGAACGCGCAGATGGCTTCCATCTTCAGTTTCGAAATGAAATCGGTGAACGCCAACTCGCCCAACAGCGCCGTTATCGCGGCCATCCGTGAAGAGACCGAAGGCGCGTTCGACCGCACGTATCAAATCCTGCGCCAACGTATCGACAAGTTCGGCGTGGCCCAGCCCAACATTCAGAAACTCGGTTCGACCGAACGTATCTTGATTGAGTTGCCGGGCGTGAAGGAACCGGAACGCGTGCGCAAACTGCTCCAGGGTACGGCCCAGTTGGAATTTTGGGAAACCTATGAATTTGCGGAACTCGCGCCGGCCTTGCAGGCGGCCAACGAATACCTGGCTTCTGTAGAGAAAGTACAGGGCGAAGACCTGGTGGAAAGCGCCATCGAACCCATCGCCGAACCGACGCCGGCCCAGCCGACGCTGGCCGACGGTGAAGCGGACGACGTGGCCGGTTTGGCGGCCGAACTGACGGCCGACGCCTCCGAAGACTCGCTGTTCAACGAACTGGCGGCCGGCAACACGGACAACGCCGAACAGTTCGACAGCGAAACCTGGCGGGCCGAAAACCCGCTGTTCGCGGTCTTGATTCCCTCGCTCTACCAAGGCGACGAAAGCCGTAGAGGCCCGGTCGTAGGTTACGCGCAGGCCAAAGACATGAAGCGTGTGGACCAACTGCTGGAACTCTGCCAAAGACAGTTCCCGCGCAACGCCAAATTCGTATGGTCGGTCAAACCGATTCAACCGAATACCGATATTTACGCGCTGATTGCGCTGAAAGTGACGACGCGTGACGGCCGCGCCCCCTTGGGCGGCGACGCCATCACCGACGCGCGTCAGGACTACGACCAGACGGGCGGCGTGGAAATCAGCATGTCGATGAACACCGAAGGCGCGCGCATCTGGAAGAACATGACGGGTAACAACGTGGGCCGTTCCATCGCCATCGTCATGGACAACGCGGCCTATTCGTGGCCGACCGTCAACGGCGAAATCCCCGGCGGCCGTTCCTCGATTACGGGCGGCTTTACCGTGGAAGAAGGCAAGGACTTGGCCAATATCCTCAAAGCGGGTAAACTGCCCGCCCCCGCCACGATCGTACAGGAATCGGTCGTAGGCCCGTCCTTGGGTCAGGAATCCATCCGCAACAGTATGCTGTCGTTCATCCTGGCCTTTGTCATGGTACTGATTTATATGTTGATTTTCTACAACAAGGGCGGTTTGGTTGCCAATATCGCGCTGTTGGTCAACCTGTTCTTCATGTTCGGCGTGCTGACCTCGCTCGGCGCGGTCTTGACGTTGCCCGGTATCGCGGGTATCGTGCTCACGCTGGGTATGGCCGTGGATGCCAACGTTATCATCTACGAACGTATCAAGGAGGAACTGCGTGCGGGCAAGAGCCTGCGCATGGCGGTGGACGACGGTTACAAGAACGCCTACTCGGCCATCATTGACGGTAACGTCACGACCTTGATTACGGGTATCGTGTTGCTCTACTTCGGTACGGGCCCCATCCAAGGCTTCGCCACGACGCTCTGCATCGGTATCCTGACCTCCATGTTCACGGCCATCTTCATCTCGCGCCTCATCTTCACGAGATGGTTGTCGAAGAACAAGACGATCCGTTTCTCCAACAAGTTCTCCGAGAACTTCCTGGCGCATACGAAAATCGACTTCATCGGCAAACGGAAATTCTCCTACATTATTTCCGGTACGCTCGTCCTGGTCAGCATCATTTCGCTCTGCACGAGAGGCCTGAGCCTCGGTATCGACTTCAGCGGCGGCCGCACGTATGTGGTCCGTTTCGACCAGGTCGTACCGACGAATGACCTGCGCGCCAGCCTGACGGACGCTTTCGACGGCGACGCGCCCGAAGTCAAGACGTTCGGCCCCTCGAACCAGGTTAAAATCACGACGAAATACAAGGTGAACGAAACCGGCGGCGAGGTGGATAACGACATCGAAGCCCGTCTGTACGACGGCTGCCACCCGTTCTTCCTCGAAGAAATCTCGATGGAGGAATTCAAGTCGGAACAGAGCGACAAGATGCTCGGTAAGTTGAGTTCGGAAGTCGTAGGGCCTACCGTGGCCTCCGACATCACGCGCTCGGCCTTCATCGCCGTTATCGTGGCCCTGCTCTTTATCTTCGCCTATATCGCCGTACGGTTCAAACGTTGGCAGTTCGGTCTGAGCTGTCTTATCGGCCTGACCCACAACACGGTGATTTCCATCGGTCTGTTCTCGTTGCTCTACGGTATCCTGCCGTTCTCGTTGGACATCGACCAGGCGTTTATCGCGGCCATCCTGACGATTATCGGTTACTCGGTCAACGACACCGTCGTTATCTTCGACCGTATCCGCGAGAATATGCAGCTCATGCCCAAGCACCCGTTGCTGAACAACATGAACGCGGCCATCAACTCCACCCTGTCGCGTACCATCAACACCTCCGGCACGACTTTGGTCACGCTGTTGATGATCTTCATCTTCGGCGGCGAGGTTATCCGGGGCTTCACGTTCTCGATTCTCTGCGGTGTGCTCATCGGTACCTACGCCTCCATCTTCGTGGCGGCGCCGACGGCCTACGACCTGCTGACGCGCAAACAGCGCAAACTGGAGGCGAAGAACGCCAAATAAACCTTGAAATCATTTTTACGACGGACGGCTCCGCACAGGGCCGTCCGTTTTTTTTTGCCGCTTTTTTTTCGTAACTTAGCCCCGTCTTAAATCCGTATGCCTTTTATGAAGCATCCTTTGATGATAGGTTCCCTTTTGACGCTCTGCCTGTGGGCGTTCGGCGCCGCCACGCCGGCGGTGGCCCAAAAGAGACAGATTCAGAAGGCGGATACGGCTTTCACCTATCATTCATATTACAAGGCCCAGGCGTTGTATCAAAAGGCTTTCGCCAAACTCAAAAAAGCCGACAAGACCGAAAAAGACCGCTTGCTGTTCCAGATTGCCGAATGCTACCGGCTCGCCGGCCAGTGCAAACCGGCGGCTTCCCAGTACAAACGCGCCATCCGTGCGAAATACTATATGTACGAACCCAAGGTGTTCCTCTATCTGGCGCAACTGCAACTGAACCTCGGCGACTTCGCGGGCGCGTACGAGAACTTCGACGCCTATCTGGACTTCATTCCCGACGACAGCACGGCCATCGCGGGGCGGGAGGCCGCGCAACGCATCGAGGAAGCCATGCAGAACATCACGCGCTACGAAATAGAGAACGTCAAGAAACTCAACAGCCGCGAGGGCGACTGGACGCCGCGTTTCTACACGCAGGAAGGCGACGTCATCGCGTTCACTTCCACACGGGAAGGCGTGACCGGCAAGAAACTCGACCCGTGGAGCGGACAGCGTTTTTCGGATATATGGGTGGCGAAAATGGACGCCAAGGGCGAATGGAGCACGCCCGAACGCTTGGATCAGAACGAAGTGACGAGCACGGCCCTCAATGAAAGCGACGCCGCCTTTTGCCAAAACGGCGGCACGATGTATTACACGTATTGCTACAACACGAAAAAGAAACGCAACCGTTGCATCATCCGCACCTCCACGTTTGACGGCACGTCATGGAGCGAGCCCGAAGACGTGGACTTCGGCGGCGACACGGTGGCCGACTTCATCCACCCGTTCGCGACCGAAGACGGCGGCACGCTCTTTTTCGCCAGCAACCGCGCGGGCGGCGAAGGCGATTTGGATATATGGTACGCCAAAGGCAGCGGCAGCGCGTTCGGCGAGCCCGTCAACTTAGGGCCTCACGTCAACTCGTGCGACAAAGAGGCCTATCCGTTTTTGAGGAACGACACGCTGTTGTACTTCGCCTCCACGGGCCACAACAGCCTGGGCGGCTACGACATCTTCAAGGCGACGCGCCAAGAGGGCGTGTTTACGGATGTGGAGAACCTCGGCTACCCCATCAACACGAACGCCGACGACTTCGGCATCTGTTTCCTGCCCGGTCTCAACAAGGGGATGTTCGCGTCCAGCCGGGCGGAGGGACGCGGTAGCGACGACCTCTATTCGTTCTATCTGCCCGACATCATCTTCACGCTTTCGGGCACCGTGCGCAACGACGACAATATGCAGCCCATCGCCGATGCGGAAATCCAGCTCTCCGGCTCGGACGGCATGATTATCCGCACGCTGACGAACGCCAAAGGCTTTTACCGCTTCGACAACCAACAGATTCAACCGCAGACGACCTATCAACTGACCGTCGAGAAAAAGGACTTCTTGGGTGCAGAAGCGACCGAAACCACGGTGGGGCTCATTGCCAGCACCGACCTCGTGCGCGACTTCTCGCTGTCCAAAATCCCGCAGGGCCCCGTCGTATTGCCGGAAATCCTCTACGACCTCGGCCGTTGGGAACTCAAACCGCAATACGAAGACTCGCTGTTCGGCCTGATTCTGCTGTTGGAGAAGAACCCGCGCCTGGTCATCGAATTGGCGTCGCATACCGACGTGCGGCCGATTGCCATGGGCAACGACTCGCTGTCGCAGTTGCGCGCCCAGTCGGCGGTGGATTACCTGATTACGCGCGGCATCCACCCGCAACGCCTCGTGGCCAAGGGCTATGGCGCCCAAGCCCCCCGCCAACTGACCGCGCCCCTCGCCTCGACTTACGGCGGCGAGACTTTCGTGTTTGAAGCCGGCACCGTACTCACGCCCGAATACATCGACTCGCTGCCCGACCGCAACCAACGGGAGGCTGCGCACCAACTGAACCGGCGTACGGAATTCAGCGTACTGCGCGACGACTTCATCCCGACGGGCGACGACGGGACGGGCAACGTCATCGGTTTGGGCAACCTGCTACAAGACCGCAGCGTGCCGTTCCAAAAGAATCCGAACGGGATGCCCGAATTTACGGTGATTGTGAACGGGACGGGCATGCAGGCCGTGCTGAACGAAAAAGCCAAACTGCCGCAAATCAGCACCGAGGCCGTCATGCGGCTGTTGCAGGCCGACAAATTAGGCAAAAAACATTTCAAGGACGGCACCGCGGCCTTTGACGAAGACGGCGAAGTGCTGCCGAACAAACGCGTCAGCATACAGGAAATAAAGGTGGGCCGTTTCTATATCGACCGCACGGAATTCGTGACGGTGGAAAACCTGCCGGCCGACCTGATGCTCACGCGCCCCGCCTTGAAAAAGGCCGGCGACTATACGGTGGATGCGGAAGAGGGCACCATCCGGTTCTAAATCAGTAAAACTTAAACCATACCCAATATGAACGACGCCAACAAATACGAACAGCGGGGCGTTTCCTCCGCCAAGAACGAGGTGAAGACCGCCATCAAGAACCTGAGCAAAGGCCTCTACCCCAAAGCGTTCTGCAAGGTCATCCCCGATGTGCTGAACGATAACAAAAAGAGCCTGTTCGGTCCGTCTTACTGCAACATCATGCACGCGGACGGCGCCGGCACGAAGGCCGTGTTGGCTTACCTGTACTGGAAAGAGACGGGCGACCTTTCGGTTTGGAAAGGCATCGCGCAGGACGCCATCGTCATGAACACCGACGACCTGATTTGCGCCGGCGCCACCAACAACATGGTGCTGACCTCGACCATCGGCCGCAATAAATTCCGCATTCCGGGCGAAGTCATCGCCGCCATCATCGAAGGGACGCAGGAGTTCTGCGACCTCATGGCCAAGGAACGCATCGACATCACGTTTGCGGGCGGCGAAACGGCCGACATGGGCGACAGCGTCCGCACGATCGTGGTGGATTCGACCGTCAGCACGCGCTTGAAACGCAGCGACGTCATCACGGGCGACCGCATCCAGCCCGGCGACCTCGTCATCGGCCTGGCGTCGGCCGGACAGACCAAATACGAGCACGCCTATTGCAGCGGCATCGGCAGCAACGGCCTGACCTCGGCGCGTCACGACGTGCTCTGCAAGGATTATGCGGCCAAATACCCGGAATCCTACGACGACCAAGTGGATGCCTCGTTGATTTACAGCGGTGACAAGCATCTGACCGACGCCACGGAAGTGCCCGGCATGAACGTTGGGCAGTTGTTGCTCTCGCCCACCCGTACTTACGCGCCCGTCATGAAGACGGTGTTGGAAAGTTTCCGCCCGTCGGTGCACGGCATCATCCACTGCAGCGGGGGCGCGCAGACCAAGGTGCTCAACTTTATCGGCGACAACATCCACGTAGTAAAGGACAACCTGTTCAAGACCCCGCCCGTCTTCACGATGATTCAGGCTTCGTCGCAGACGCCTTGGGAAGAGATGTACAAGGTGTTCAACATGGGTCACCGCATGGAACTCTATGTCAAGGAAAACATCGCCGACGAAATCATCAAGATAGCCCGTTACTACGACCTCGACGCGCAGGTTATAGGCCGTTGCGAAGCCGGCGACCGAAAACAGGTGACGGTCAAGGGAGAACACGGCACCTACATTTACTAAACGGCGGTTGCAACCCGCACGCCATACGGCTTGAAAAGCACCGGAAGCAGGACGTTCCGTCCCGATTTCGGTGTTTTTCTTTTACACAACACCAACTATTTATCCATCAAAAAGTTACAATAGTTCCTAACCGTTTTTGACGGCTGGGTTCGGTGAAATGACCCGCGTTTTTTCTATGGTTTTGGTTATCTTTGCATTTT
>CAMXAS010000031.1 GCA_947179195.1 uncultured Bacteroidales bacterium | reverse complement strand
CCGCCGTGGCGGACATCACGAACCGCTTGTTTTCGCTGGAAACCAAGCCCGAATCGATTTCATTCCAAAAGACCAAACGCGAATTCGAGGGCGACCTCACGCTCGTGGTCTTTCCGTTTGTCAAAGCGGCGCGCAAAAGCCCGGAAGACACGGCCAAAGCCATAGGCGAAGCCTTGTGCGACAGCTGTCCGCTCGTAGAGAAATTCAACGTGGTCAAAGGCTTCCTCAACCTGAGCCTGCGTTCCGGCCACTGGGTGGAAGCGTTTGAAGCGGAACGGCAGGCCGAATTCGCAAGGCCGGTATGCCCCGACGACGCGCCCTCGCCCGAGGGTCACCCCATCGTCATCGAATACTCGTCGCCCAATACGAACAAGCCGTTGCACCTCGGCCATATCCGCAACAACCTGTTGGGATGGTCGGTTTCCGAAATTCTGAAAAGCGCCGGCAAAAACGTCAAGAAAGTCAACTTGGTCAACGACCGCGGCATCCATATCTGCAAATCCATGCTCGCCTGGAAACTGTTTGCGGGCGGCGAAACGCCGGAATCATCCGGCATGAAGGGCGACCACCTCGTGGGCAAATACTACGTCGTGTTCAGCCAAAAACTGGCCGAACAGACCAAGGCCATCATGGAGGCGGAAAAAATAGAGAAGGACGAAGCCGAAAACAAGGCGCCGCTGATGTTGCAGGCGCGGGAAATGCTGCGGCTGTGGGAAGCCGGCGACAAGGAAACGCTCGACCTGTGGCACATGATGAACGGCTGGGTTTACGCGGGCTTCCAAGAGACCTACGACCGCCTGGGCGTGAACTTCGACAAGACGTATTACGAATCGCAGACCTACCTGTCGGGCAAGGCCATCGTTCAGAAAGGTTTGGCCGACGGCGTGCTGATACGCAAGGAAGACGGCTCGGTATGGGCCGACCTGCGCGACGAGGGTTTGGACGAGAAACTGCTGTTGCGCAAGGACGGCACATCTGTATATATGACACAGGATTTGGGCACGGCCACGTTGCGCAACGAGGAATGGCAGGCCGACCGGCTGATTTACGTGGTCGGCAACGAGCAGAACTACCATTTCGACGTGCTGAAACGGGTGCTGAAGAAACTCGGCTACGCCTGGGGCGACAAAATCGTCCACCTCTCCTACGGCATGGTGGAACTGCCGGAGGGTAAGATGAAATCGCGCGAAGGCACGGTGGTGGATGCCGACGACCTGATGGACAAGATGGAAAGCACGGCCCGTGAAACGACCGAAACGCTCGGCAAGTCGGCCCAACTGCCCGAAGCGGAAGCGCGCGCGCTTTACCGCACGCTGTCGTTGGGCGCGCTCAAATACTTCCTGCTCAAAGTGGACCCGGTCAAGAATATGCTGTTCAACCCCAAGGAGTCCATCGACTTCAACGGCAACACCGGGCCTTTCATCCAATACACGCACGCGCGCATCCGCTCGCTCGGCCGCAAGTTCTACGCCTCGACCGGCACACCCGCCCCGGCGCAGGAGACACTGTTCGCCTTCAACCCCGCCGACGTGACGCTGTCCGACAAGGAAAGCCAGCTGATTCAGCGTCTGTTGGCCTACCGCGACACGGTCAGCCAGGCGGCCGACCAGTTCAGCCCGGCCATCATCGCGAACTACCTGTTCGACTTGGCCAAGGAGTTCAACGGCTTCTATCAAGACACGCCCATCCTGCGGGAAGAGAACGAAGCGCAGAAACGCTTCCGTCTGGCGTTGGCGCAACACACGGGCTTCATCCTGAAAAAAGGCCTGCACCTGCTGGGCATCGAAGCCCCCGAAAGTATGTAGGCGCGCGGTGCCTCCCACCGCCGGCGCCTTGACGTCAAGACATAAAAAAGCGGCCCCCGACGGGAGCCGCTTTTTCTTTACGACCGTCAGGCCGTTTATTTATACATATCGATGTTTTCCGGAACGAACGTGCGGATATAGGCCGCGTGTTTTTCCACCTCGCAACGGCCGAACTGGATGTAGATTTCGGCCGATTTACGGAACATCTCGCTACGGTCGGCGTCCTGCACGAGCAGATAGCCCATGACGATATGGCCGCCCATTTCCACCAAGCGGCGCGCGTGGAAGTCGATGAGTTCGTCCGAACCCATGCCCTTGACCTGTTCCACCGCTGCGGCCAGCATTTCGGTCATGCCCTTGAGCAAGGTCGTCAGGTGCGCGAAGTCGGCCTTGACGGGTTGCGCGGCCAGTTCTTCGATATACTTGCCCAGGTTGCCGTTGAGCACGTGACGGATGGCCGCCACGACCTGCAACTGCGACGTCCCTTCGTATATCGTCAGGATACGGGCGTCACGGTAGAGGCGTTCCACCGGGAAATCCTTCATGAAACCGGTACCGCCGTGTACCTGCACGGCATCGTAGGCGTTTTGGTTCGCATATTCGCTCGAGAACATTTTAAGCACCGGTGTCAGCATATCGGCGTTGCGTTGCGCCAGCTTCATGTCGGCACGCTGTTCCGGCGTCAGTTTCTCGCCTTCGTTCATCATGGCCGCGTACGACTTGGAAACGTCCACCTGACGCGAGGTCTCGTAGAGCAACGTCCGCGTGGCGTCGGTCTTGGCGCGCATCATGGCCAGCATTTCATAAACGGCCGGGAACTTGATAATCGCCTGCCCGAACTGTTCGCGTTCGCACGCATACTTGAAGGCTTCACGGTAAGCCGCTTCCGAGAGGCCCACCGACTGGGCGCCGACCCCCAAACGGGCGCCGTTCATCAGCGTCATCACGTATTTAATCAAGCCCATCTTGCGGTCGCCGATCAATTTGGCCGGCGCGTTCTCGAACACGAGTTCGCAGGTGGGCGAACCCTTGATACCCATTTTGTTTTCGATGCGGCGCACCTTGACACCGCCCCAGGCCTTGTCGTGTACGAAATACGAAAGCCCGCGGCCATCGCGCGTGCCTTCTTCCGAACGCGCCAACACCAGTTTGATTTCGGCATCGCCGTTCGTGATAAAGCGTTTTACGCCGTTGAGCATCCACATCTGTTTGCCCTCGTCGTAGGTGGCCTTGAGCTGAACCGCCTGCAGGTCGCTGCCCGCATCGGGTTCGGTCAGGTCCATCGAACAGGTCGCGCCCTGATGGATGCGCGGCAGGAACTCGCGCTTGATGTCCTCGGAGGCGAATTCGTAAATCGTTTCGGCGCAGTCCTGCAAGCCCCAGATGTTGGCGAAACCAGCATCGGCGCGCGATACGATTTCGGCCGCCATCACGTAAGGCACCATCGAGAAGTTCAAACCGCCGTAAGCCCGCGGCAACGCGATGCCGTAAACGCCGGCCTGCGTCAGCTTCTCATGGTTCATGCGCGTACCGTCGGCATAACGCACGCGGTAGTTCTCTACGGAAGGGCCCTGATGGTCAACGTCCTCGGCATTGGCCGCCAACACATTGCCGGCAATATCGCCGATGATTTCCATCACCTTGTCGTAGTTGTCCATCGCGTCTTCGAAGTCGCGCGGCGCGTAATCGTACTGGTCTTTTTCCTTATATTGGCGTTCCTTCATATCCACGCATTTCTGCATATTCGGATGATGCAGGTGAAACGCCAGGGATTCGTTATCGCTGTAAAAATTCATGGTCTTACTTTTTAAGTGTTTGTACCAACCGCCGCCGACTATTTCGAACGGGCTTTATAATATTGAATCATTTTCGGCAACACGTCCTGTACGCTCCCTACGATAACGTAGTCGGCAATCGCGTTGATGGGCGCGTTCGGGTCCGTATTGATGCTGATGATTTTGGCCGACTGGTCCATACCGGCCCTATGCTGTACCGCGCCGGAGATACCGCACGCGATATAGAGTTTGGGACGTACCGTAACGCCGGTCTGACCGATCTGACGTTCGTGTTCGATGAAACCGCCGTCCACGGCCGCACGCGTGGCCCCCACTTCGCCGCCGATGGTCTCGGCCAATTCGAACAGCAGACGGAAATTCTCTTTCGAACCCACGCCGTAGCCGCCGGCCACGATGATTTGCGCGCCCTTGATATTGACTTTCTGCGCCTCAATCTGACGGTCGATAATCTGGCAGACGAAATCGGCGGGCTTCGTATAGCGCGCCACGTCTATCGGTTTCAACACGCCCTTGTAGTCGGCCTTGTAGATTTCCTGTTTCATGACGCCCTCGCGCACCGTCGCCATCTGCGGACGGGTTTCGGGGTTCACGATCGTGGCGATGATGTTGCCGCCGAAAGCCGGACGGATTTGATACAGCAGGTCTTTGTATTCCTTGCCGCTCTTGGCGTCGGTGTGGTCGCCGATTTCGAGGCTCGTGCAGTCGGCCGTCAAGCCGCAACGCAGGGCCGAGGAAACACGCGGCGCCAGGTCACGGCCTACGGAGGTGGCGCCGAACAGCGCGATATCCGGCTTCAAATCGTTGAACAGCCCCACGATGATGGCCATATGCGGCAGGGTCGTATAGGGGAACAGACGCGCGTCGTCGGCATAGTGAATCACATCCACGCCGTAGGGATACAGCTTGGCTTCCAAGTTCTGCACGCCATGCCCCAAGACCACGGCTTCCAATTGCAAATTCAGACGGTCGGCCAGCTTGCGCCCTTTCGAAAGCAGTTCCAAACTGACTTCCGCCACCGTCTTTTCTTCCGCTATTTCGCAGTAAACAAAAACGTTACTCATAATCTTCAATTTTTCTATGTTCGAGACCCTATCCGATAACGTGGGTCGCCATCAATTCCTGAATCAACGTGTCAATCGCCTCGTCGGAAGCCGTCATGACCGTGGCTTCCTTATGCGCCAGCACCACGTTGTCAACTTTCTTCACCTTGGTCGGCGAGCCGGACAGGCCCAAACGTTCCGGTTCCGCATCCAAATCCGCCGCCGTCCATTCGCCGATTTGCAGATAAGGATGACTGTTCAGGACTTCCGTATAGTCGGAGCCGCGCTGCTGCGCCTCGCTCGGCGTGGCCGCGTTCTTGTACTTCATGACGCGGACGGCATGACGCGGACGGCATTCCTGCGCCGAACCGTGTACCGTCACGAGACAGGGCAAGGGCGACTTGACCGTTTCCACGCCGCGTTCCAGACGCCGTTTAACCGTCACGTCCTTTTCCGTAATGTCAATCAGTTCTTCGGCATACGTAATCTGCGGCATATTCAGCTTTTCGGCCGTCTGCGGGCCCACCTGCGCCGTATCGCCGTCGATGGCCTGACGGCCCGAAATCAAGACTTGGAACGGTTGCAGTTTCTTCAACGCCATGCTCAACGTGTAGGACGTGGCCAGCGTATCCGCCCCCGCGAACTTCATGTCGCTGACCAGATAACCGCCGTCCGCGCCGCGGTACATGGCCTCGCGGATGATTTCCGACGCACGGGACGGGCCCATCGTCAGCACCAACACCTCGGCGTCTTTTATCTTCTCTTTCATTTGGATAGCCATCTCCAACGCGTTCAAGTCCTCCGGATTGAAAATAGCCGGAAGCGCCGCGCGGTTAATCGTGCCGTCCGCCTTCATCGCGTCCTTCCCCACATTGCGGGTGTCGGGCACCTGTTTGGCCAAGACCACAATTCTGAAACTCATATTGTTTTTGTTTTGGGTTTGTCAATCGTTTTTTACCAAGTTGCAAATATAACATTTATAATAATAATTTACTACCTTTGCATGCTTCTTTATACGAACCATGTCCGATACGAACCACAAAAACAAGGGCAAAGAACGTTGTTCGTTCTGCAACCGCCCGCTTTCGGAAACGGAGACCTTCGCCCTCGGCCACGACGGCGCACGGCTCTGTACACACTGCGCCCAAGAGGTGCATCTGCTGTTCAAGCAACAGGAAGAGGCCGTCAGCGGCAAAAGCAAGCGGAACCACGCGCCCCTCGAGAAGCTGGCGCTCAAGACCCCGGCGGAAATCAAGGCCTTCCTCGACCTGTACGTCATCGGACAGGACGAGGCCAAGAAAACGCTCTCGGTGGCGGTCTATAACCACTACAAACGGCTCAACTACCTGATGGACAAGGCCGCCGATGATGTGGAAATCGACAAGTCGAACATCATCCTGCTCGGCGAAACCGGCACGGGTAAGACGCTATTGGCCCGCACGATCGCCCGTCTGCTGGACGTGCCGTTCTGCATCGCCGACGCCACGGTCCTGACCGAAGCCGGCTACGTGGGCGAAGACGTGGAAAGCATCCTGACGCGCCTCCTGCAGGCGGCCGACTACAATGTGGCGGCGGCGCAGCGGGGCATCATCTTCATTGACGAAATCGACAAAATCGCGCGCAAGTCGGCCAACCCGTCCATTACGCGCGACGTTTCCGGCGAGGGCGTGCAACAGGCCCTGCTCAAACTGTTGGAAGGCACGACGGTCAACGTACCGCCCAAAGGCGGCCGCAAGCACCCCGACCAGGAATTCATCGCCGTGGATACGCGCCATATCCTGTTCATCGCCGGCGGCGCGTTCGACGGCATCGAACAGCATATCGCCTCCCGCCTCCGCACGGCGGCCATCGGCTATAAGAACCGCGACCTCCAACAGGTGGACCGCAACAACCTGCTCGACTACGTGGCGCCGCAGGATTTGAAACGCTTCGGGCTGATTCCCGAAGTCGTGGGGCGTTTTCCGGTGCTCTCGCATCTCAACCCGCTGAAAGAAGCCGATTTAAGGCGTATCCTGACCGAACCCAAGAACGCCTTGACCAAACAATACACGCAGTTGCTGGCCATGGACGGCGTAACGCTCGCCTTCGAGCCGGAAGCCTTGGATTTCCTGGCTCAAACGACGGTGGCATACAAACTCGGCGCACGCGGCCTGAGGGCGTTGATGGAGAAGGTGATGGAAGACCTGATGTACGAACTGCCCTCCCAACCGGCGCCACCCGCCACGTTTACCGTGACGAAGGCGATGGTGGAAGAACGCCTGCAACCCCATTTGATGCAGAACTTATAAACCCATTGTAGAACCCGATGTTTCCGCAACCATTCATACGGTTTTGCCTGACGGCCTGTTTGCTTATCGCCGGTTGTACCGGCGGTATCGGCCACGCCCAGACACAGTTTCTGCCCGTATTGACGGCGGAGGCCCCGGAGGCGACGGCCGCGGCGCAACAGCCGAAAACCATCCGGATAGACTACGATGCCAATGTGATTTGCTACGGCGACTCGATGGTCTTGTGGGTGGATACCAGCGGATACGGCCATTCTTTTACCCAACTCCGCTGCGACTGGTTCTACAACGGGCAGAAGTTCGAAGCCGACACCGGCCAAATCCGCATCGTCTTCACCCCTTCGTCCAACAACATCCGCATTTGGTTCTTGCTGTATGACAACAGCCATCCGGTGGGTACGGACACGATGACGGTCTATGTGACCGACGCCCCGACGGGCTATACGATGCAGCACGACACGATTTGCCTCGGCGACGAAGCCACGGTGGGCGTGGCCGGCAGCGTGGGCGACATTGCCGGCTACTATTGGGACTGGGGCACGACCGGCACGACGCAGTTCATCAACGACCGACCGCTCGTCTCGACCGACTACCGCGTCTATTTCTCGCAATATCCGATTCAGGAATACGGTTATAAGAACCGCTGTTACACGACCGACACCGCCCATGTGGAGGTGCTGACCGAACCCGACATCACGATTACGGGCGACTCGACCGTCTGCGTCGGCAACAATACGGTCGTTGAACTCGGCGGCGCCCGCGATATCCTGTGGGGTGACGGTTCGACCGACCCTGTCTATCATGTGAACAACCTCCAAAGCGACCTCATCCTGCAAGTGCGGGTCACCGACCGGTTCGGTTGCCGCGGCATCCGCAAATGGGAAATCAAGGCGGTGGAACGGCCGCAGGGCGAAATCGGGGCTTCGCGCGACACGTTGAACCTCGGCGAGGAAGTCTCGGTATGGATTGCCTACACGAATGCCGACAGTACGGTTTGGTTCAACCAGGCGGACGAAGACACCCTTTCGTTCTGCCCCAAACAAAGCATGGATATCTATGCCGACCTCTACATCGGCCTGCACAGCGGCGGTTGCACGAACCGGATTTACAAACACCTGCAGGTGGACAACAATCTGAAGGTACATTTTCCGACCGGCTTCAAAATAGACGGTGTGAGCCGCGAATACAAACCCATCGGCATCATAGAGTCCAACAAATCGTATTATTTCGCGATTTTCAACCGCAACGGCATGCGCCTGTTCGAGACCCGCGACCTGAACGTGGGCTGGGACGGCAAATACAAAGGCGAATGGGTACATCCGGGCGTTTACGTCTATTATTATAAAGAAACATACGACCGTTTCACAACCGAAGTCAACGGCACGATTACCGTGGTCAAATAGCCACGGGCCCACCTTTATGAGCCGTTCATTCTGCCGCATCCCCGTCTTCATTCCGCAATTGGGTTGTCGATTCGCCTGCAGTTACTGCAACCAGGCGGCCATTACGGGCATCACGCAAGCCCCGCCCCCCGAACACATCGACCGTATCGTGGAGCGGCATCTATCCACGCTCGGCGCGGACCGGCAGGCCGAAATCGCCTTTTTCGGCGGCACGTTCACGGCCCTGCCCGTCGAACTGCAGGAACTGTATCTGCAACGGGCCGCCCGCTATCTACAAACCGACGCCCGCATCACCGCCATCCGTTTCTCGACCCGCCCCGACGGCATCGACGCGGCCATGCTGCCGGTCTATAAAAGTTACGGCGTTCAGACGATTGAACTCGGGGCGCAGAGCCTGCACGACGATATTTTGGAAGCGGTACGGCGCGGCCACCGCCGCGCGGACGTGGAGACGGCCTCGGCGCGGATTTTGGACGCCGGCCTGCGGCTCGGCCTGCAAATGATGATCGGGCTACCGGGCGACAGCCTTTCCCGCAGCCTGGAAACCGCCCGCCGCTTCATCGAACTGGGCGCGACGGAGACCCGCATCTACCCGACGCTCGTCATGGAAAAGACGCTGCTGGCGGAGCAATACCGCGCCGGCGCCTACAGGCCGCTGACGCTGGAAGAAGCCGTGGATTGGTGCGCCGAACTCATCCCGCTGTTCGAGGCGGCCGGCGTGCGGATTCTGCGCGTGGGGCTGCACCCGTCGGAAGACCTAGTCGCCGGCGCGGGCCTCGTGGCGGGGCCGTTCCACCCGGCCTTCCGCGCCTTGGCCGAAAGCGCGATTTGGGGCCATATCTGGCGTAGGGCGGACTTCGGACAACAGCCGGCCGCCCGCCCGCGCCTCAAACTATGGGTAGCGCCCAATCAGGTCAATGTGGCCAACGGACATCACGGCGAGAACAAACGTTATTTGGAGACCCGTTTCCGCAAAGTGTCGATTTACGCCGACCCGACCTTGGCCGGTCGCCAATACCGCAGCGCCTTATGTTCTTAGCCGACAAACGATTGGGAGCCGAACGGCTTTACGCCCTGGCCGAATACGATGAAGTACTGCCGTTCGAGACGGAAGGCCTTGTCTATGACGCCGTGTCCGGCCATCCCGACCTCTTCGTCTGCCCGTTGCCGCACGAAATCGTCGTGGCCCCCAACCTGCCGGCGCGGTGGACGGACAGCCTGCGGCGGTTCACGACGCGCCCCGTCGTGCCGGGGCACACCCCGGTGGCCGACGCCTACCCCGCCTCCGCGCGCTACAACCTCGGCTTTTCCGAAGCGGCTTGCGTGGGCGGCGCGCAGACAGACCCGTATTTGGCGGAAGCGGCCCGCAAGGCGAGCCGACAATGGATTTCGGTCAAACAAGGCTACGTGCGCTGTAACTTACTCTGGATTGGGTCGGACTTCGTGACCTCCGACCGCGGCATCGAAAAGGCGCTGCGCGCCGCCGGCCACAACGGCCTGTGGGTTGACCCCGCGCCCGTCCTGCTGCCCGGATTTCCCTACGGCTTTATCGGCGGCTGCGCCGGCACGGACGGGCGGCATCTCTTTTGGACCGGCGCGCTCAAACACCTCGGCGCAGAAACGGCGCAAGCCCTGCGCGCCTTAGCCGAAAAAAAAGGCCTTGAGACCGTCGAACTGTCCCAAGGCCCGCTCATAGACGGCGGCGGTTTAATCCGCATTTAGGCCGCCCTCGCTTATTTTCCCAGCAATTTGAACATCTGCTTCTTGTAGGCTTCCACGCCCGGTTGGTCGAACGGATTGACGTGCATCGAATAGCCGCTCAGCGCACAGGCC
>CAMXAS010000030.1 GCA_947179195.1 uncultured Bacteroidales bacterium | reverse complement strand
GTGCTGTGGGGCGAGGCCGAGGCGCATTTGGCGCGCTTGGCCGGCGAGGGGGATGCCTTCGACCTCATATTTCTCGATGCCGACAAGGCGCGCTATGCCGACTATTACCCGATGCTCAAAACGCTGTTGCGGCCGGGCGGCTGGCTGTTGGCCGACAACATCCTGTGGAACGGCAAGGTGTGGGACGAAAGCTACCGCGACAAAGACACGCAGGCCCTGCGTCGCTTCAACGACTTGGTGCAGGCCGACCCCGACGTGGAGAACCTGCCGCTGCGGATGCGGGATGGCCTGATGATCATCCGTAAGATAAATTAAATGCTTCAAGCGATGAAGAAGAAAACGACTGACGAAACGTCCGCTGTCCTCGACCCGGCCTTGCAGGCCGACATCCTGCCGTTCATTAAGGACCTGCGCGAGAACAATAACCGCGAATGGTTCGCGGAACATAAGCCGCGCTACGACCGGTTGAGAAAGCATCTGGAAGCCGTGACGGACGCCTGTATCGTCCGCATGAGCCGCTTCGACCCCGAGTTGAGGGGGCTAACGGGCAAACGCTGTATGTACCGCATCTACCGCGACACGCGCTTTTCGCCCGACAAGACGCCTTACAAGCGTTATATCGGTATCTTCATCTGCAAGGGCGGTGCGCATGGCGAGTTTTCCGGCTATTACCTGCATCTTGAGCCGGGACGTTGCGCCGTCGGGGCGGGCGTGTATGGTTTGCAGCCGGAATCGATGAAGAAAATCCGTCAGCACATCTATTTCCGCAGTGCGGATTTCAAGAAAATCGTGTTGGATCCCGCCATCGTCAAGACGTTCGGCGCATTGGACCAAGAGGGCAAGATGAAGATGCCGCCCAAGGGCTTCGACAAGGATTTCCCCGACATGGAATGGCTGAAGTACCGTTATTATTTCTTTATGAAACCGTTGCCGGACCGGGTCATCGGCCAACTGTCCTACATCGACAAGGTGGTGGAATACACCCGTATGTTACAGCCGTTCAACGCTTTCTTGAACGAAGCATTGGAGTTTTGAAAAGTTTTGATGTTTTTTAAGAAAAATTCCTTGCGGGGCGCGGCGGAAAAGGGTTATCTTTGTACTCGAAACGAAAACATAAACACTTTATCAATATGGCAAAGAAAGAAGAAAACATGGAGCAGAACGAGCAGAGAGCCGAGAAACTCAAAGCTTTGCAACTGACGTTGGACAAAATAGAAAAATCGTACGGCAAGGGGGCCATCATGAAGATGAGCGACCAACCGGTGGAGGAAGTCGAAACCATTTCGACGGGATCCATCGGCGTGGACATGGCCTTGGGCATCGGCGGCCTGCCGAAAGGCCGTATCATCGAAATCTACGGCCCGGAGTCTTCCGGTAAGACGACCCTGGCGATTCACGCCATCGCCGAAGCGCAGAAAAAGGGCGGCATCGCGGCTTTCATCGACGCCGAACACGCGTTCGACCCCGTTTACGCGCAGAAATTGGGCGTGAACGTGGACGACCTGTTCATTTCCCAACCTGACGACGGCGAGCAGGCCTTGGCCATTGCGGAGAACCTGATTCGTTCCGGTGCCGTGGACATCATGGTCATCGACTCGGTGGCGGCCCTGACCCCGCGTAGCGAAATCGAGGGCGAGATGGGCGACAGCAAGATGGGCTTGCACGCGCGTCTGATGTCGCAGGCCCTGCGTAAACTGACGTCCATTATCAGCAAGACGGGTTGCTGCTGCATCTTCATCAACCAGTTGCGCGAGAAAATCGGCGTCATGTTCGGCAACCCCGAAACGACGACGGGCGGTAACGCGCTCAAATTCTATGCATCCGTCCGCATCGACATCCGCCGTATCTCCCAGATTAAGGAGGGCGACAATGTGGTCGGCAACCGCGTCAAGGTCAAAATCGTCAAGAACAAGGTGGCGCCTCCTTTCAAGACCGTGGAATTCGATTTGATTTACGGACAGGGCGTTTCGCGTTCGGGCGAAATCATCGATATGGCCACCGATATGAACATCATCAAAAAGAGCGGTTCGTGGTTCAGCTATGGCGACACCAAGCTGGGGCAAGGCCGCGATGCGGTCAAGCAACTGTTGCAGGATAACCCGGAACTGAGCGAGGAACTGGAACAGGCCATCCGTAGCGCGTTGAAAGAGAAAGAGGCATGAACTGGGCCATGCTCCTTGTCGCCATCGTCGTGATGGGTTTGGCCGTCCTGGCCCTGTCGGTGCGGATTCTGTTCAAGAAAGACGGCCGTTTCCTGCACCGTTGCGCGATGTCGGAGATGGATTTCGGCGACGGGGAGCGGCACGACTGCGGCCATTGCACGGTACCACCGGGCGGCCGTCACGAAGACTGCCCGCGTTTCCAGTTGCATCACGGTACGGCCGCCACGCAGACGCTGGAGGCTTTGAAAATGATAGAACATGAAGAACAATAAGGTGTATCGGCTGTTTTTGCTCAAAGGCAACCGGAAGAATCCGGCGGACGCCGAGCAGATGTATGTCAAGCGGATGGCCGCCGACCAACCGAAAGGCAGTTGGACGGATTTCCATCTGCCGGAACCGCACGCCTATCTGTGGCTGCCGGAACGGGGCGCGGACGAGGCGAGGGTGGACTACCTCCTGCGCGTGCGGACTTGGGGCCGCCGTTGGGCCGACAAGGCGCGCGCCCTGCCGGGCAGCCGCTGGGCGCTGACCGATTTGGAATGGCAGGATGCCGAGGCCGTGCGGGCGTTGGCGGAGAGTTTTCTGTTGAACCTCTACGTGTTCGATACGTATAAGGCGGAGCGGAAAGCCGCGCCGGAACTGACGGCCGTGGAGGCCGAGGGCGTGACCGCCGCCGATTTGACGGCCATGCGGGAACGGGCGGCTGAAGTCAACTGGGTGAAATCGCTCGTGGAGCGGCCGGTGTCGGACTTGAACGCGGCGGCTTTCGCGCGGGAGATGGCCGCGCACCTGAAACCCTTGGGCGTGACGGCCAAGCTGTGGACGCGCAAGGAGATGGAGAAAGCCGGCATGGGCGGCCTGTTGGGCGTAAACCGCGGCAGCGTGGATGAGCCGGCCTTCGCCGAATTCATCTACAAACCGGACAACGCGCGTAACGCGAAGCCCGTGGTCTTGGTGGGCAAGGGCGTGGTATTCGACGCCGGCGGCATGAACATCAAGACCGGCAACTATATGGACGACATGAAGACCGACATGGCGGGCGGTGCGATGGCGGCCGGCATCCTGGCCCTGGCGGCCAAGCAGGCCTTGCCGCTCTATATCGTGGCTTTGGTGCCGGCTACCGACAACCGGCTCAACGGCAACGCGCTCGTGCCGGGCGACATCATCCGTATCGGCGGCGAGACCTCGGTCGAAATCGTCAATACCGATGCCGAAGGGCGGCTGTTGCTCGCCGATGCGACGGCCTACGCGCACAAGCACTATGCGCCGGCCGCCATTATCTCGATGGCCACGCTGACGGGCGCGGCTTCGCGGGCCATCGGCACGAAAGGCATCGTGGCCATGCGGGAACGTTGGCCGGAAGCGATGGCGCAGTGTCTGGAGCGGGCTTCCGAAGACGTACAGGAACGCTACTGTCTGTTCCCGATGTGGCCGGAATACGACCGGGAATTGGAATCGGCCGTGGCCGAGTTGAAGAACTGCGGCAGCGGCGTGGCCGGCATGATTACGGCCGCCAAGTTTGTCGGGCATTTCGCCGGCAAGACGCCGTTCCTGCATTTGGATGTGGCCGGCGTGGCCTATTACGACAAGGATGAAAGCGCGTGGCGGAAAGGCGCTACGGGCATGGGCGTCCGTTGGATCGGCCGTTTCCTCGAATTATGGAGTAAAAAATAACCTAAAGACAAAGGTTTTGGAAAAGGAAGAACGCATCAAAATCGGGATTACGCATGGGAATGCCGATGACTACAGTTATCAGATTTTAGCCAGGATCCTGTCGGAGCCGTTCTTTTTGGAAACGGCTTTCCCGTTCGGCTACGCTTCGCTGGCCGCGATGGGGCAACGGACCAAGGCGATGGGCCTGCACGAGACGACCTTCGCTTCCGCGGCGCAATGGTCGGATTTGAAAGGCAAACGGCCGATGCTTTGGGATACGGAAGACAAGCCGGCCGCCGCCCTGTCGCAGGCCTTGGCGCATCTGAAGTCGGACGGGTTGAAGGCGCTTATCACGCTGCCGGTGGATGCGGAGGCGGTGCGGACGGACTTGCCCGACTATAAGAATACGCCGCTTTGGCTGGCCTCCCAGTTCGGCGGCGGCCGGCCGTTCCGGCTGTGGCTGTTGGAGAAATGGCGGGTCACGTTCATGACGTCCTTGCAGATGGACCGGCTGTCGGAACGCCTGTCGGCCGACAAGGTCAAAGAGCGCGTCGAGAGCCTGTACCGCACGTTGCAGAGCGATTTCAACATCACGGTGCCGCGGATTGCGCTCTTGTCGATGCATCCCGATTTGGAGGCGACGGAGCTGTGCGAGGCCGACAAGGAAGTCTTGCAGCCGTTGACGGCGGGTTTGCAGGAAAACGGGATGCCGGTGTTCGGCCCCTACAACCTGAGGCGTTTCTTCACCGAGGTGCGCGAGACCGTCGGCGACGCGTTCCATGCCGTGCTTTGCCCCTATAAGGAGCAGTCCGACCGGATTCAGCGGCATTTCGGCACCGACCGCCTCTGCGCCTATACGGCCGGCTTGCCGTTCGTGCATATGGAACCAATATATACGCTTGGGCAGACGCCGCTTGAAACGGCTTTGCGTTGCACGGCGCGCGCCTTATGCGAAACCATGGATATTTGCCGCGCGCGGGCGTTGTATGCGCGTTTGACGGAAAATCCGTTGAAGAAGACGGAACGGGAGTAACAGCGAAAGTAAAGCCGGGACATGGGACTGAGTTTAACACAGGTCGCGCGTTATGCGCAGGTGTCCGCCGCTTCGGCGGACGGGCGGCCCATCGAGGAATTGTTGACGGATTCCCGCTATTTGCGGCGGGCCGACGTCTGTCTGTTCGTGGCCTTGAAGACGGCCAAGAACGACGGGCACCGTTATATCCCGCAACTTTACGACAAGGGCGTCCGCGCTTTCCTGGTGTCGGCCTTGCCCGAGGCGGCGTCCGAACGTTATCCGGAGGCCGTTTTCCTGTTGGCGGACGATACGTTGGCCGCCTTGCAGCGGCTGGCGGCCGCCTACCGCCGTCAGTTCGACGTGCCGGTGGTGGGCATCACGGGCAGCAACGGCAAGACGGTGGTCAAGGAATGGCTTTCCATGCTGCTGGCGCCGGATTGCCGCGTGGGCAAAAGTCCCAAGAGTTATAATTCCCAAGTCGGCGTGCCGCTCTCGTTGTGGGAGTTGCAGCCGTGGCACGAGCTCGGCATTTTCGAGGCCGGCATTTCCCAACCCGGCGAGATGGCCGCGCTCGCGCGCATGATACAGCCCACCGTAGGCATCCTGACGAACGTGGGGGCGGCGCACGCGGCCAATTTCAGCGATAACGGACAGAAGGCCGCCGAAAAACTGCAACTGTTCCACGGGGCGGAAAAACTGATATACTGTGCCGACGACCCGCTGATAGGCGAAAAGATAGCGGCGGATGCGGCCTTGAAGTCCGTGCGCCGCTTGGCATGGTCGGCCCAACTGCCGCAGGGCGGGGGCGCGGCCGCCGCGGATGGGGTCGCGTTGCAACTGACCGAACGTGCGGAAGTCGTGCGCGGCGGCCGCCGTGGCACGCGCCTGACGGCGGTCTATAACGCCCAACCTTCGCAAGTGCAGCAAATCGAGGTGCCGTTTACCGACGCCGCCTCGTTGGAGAACGTCATGCACTGCTGGCTGTTCCTGCTCGATTATGGCGTTTCGCCGGCGGACATCGCGCTGCGCATGGCGCAACTCGCGCCTGTGGAGATGCGCATGGAACTGAAAGAGGGCATCAACCGCAATTACCTTATCAACGACGCCTACAATGCCGATTACGACGCTTTCGGCCTGGCCGTGGATAACCTGTTGCATCAGGCGCAGGGACGGCGCACGCGCATCATCCTGTCCGACATCCTGCAAAGCGGTTTGCCGGAAGCACAACTCTACGGGGCCGTGGCCGATTTGCTGCGCCGCCATCGGATAGACGCTTTGGTCGGCATCGGGCCGCAGCTCATGCAGCATCGCGCCCTGTTCGCCGCCGATGGCTTGGAAACGGCGTTTTATGCCGATACCGAGGCCTTCATGCAGGCGTTCGACCCCGCGGCCTGGCACGATGAAGTCATCCTGATAAAAGGCGCGCGCCGCTTCGCGTTCGAACAGATTGTGCGGCGTTTGCAGAAAAAGGTGCACGAAACGGTCATGGAAATCGATTTGGAGGCCATGATTCATAACCTCAATTTCTTCCGTTCCCGTCTCAAGCCGCAGACCAAGGTCATGATTATGGCCAAGGCATTTTCCTATGGCAGCGGCTCCTACGAAGTGGCCAACGCGTTGGCGTTCCACCACAGCGACTATATCACCGTGGCCTATGCCGACGAGGGCGTCAGCCTGCGCGAGCAGGGCATCCGTATGCCGATTATGGTCGTGAACGCCGAGCCCGAGGGCCTGGCCTCCGTATTGCAATACCGCTTGGAACCGGAGATATATAGCTTCCGTATGCTGGATTTGCTGCGCGAACGGTTGCTGCAACTGCCGGCCGGCACCGCCGACACGGTCGCCATTCACGTCAAGTTAGATACGGGGATGCACCGCTTGGGCTTCGAAGAGGCCGATTTGGAGCGGCTGTTGGCGTGCCTGGCCGAAGAACCGCGCCTGCGCGTGCGTTCCATCTTCACGCATTTGGCCACGGCCGACGACCCGTCTATGGATGAATATACGTTGGCGCAACTACAGCGTTTCGACCGCATGAGCGACTTCTTGAAATCGCGTTTGCCCTATGGCGGCGAAGTGTTGCGGCACGCGCTCAATACGGCCGGCATCTGCCGTTTCCCCGAATACCAATACGATATGGTGCGTCTCGGCATCGGGCTTTACGGGGTAGGGGTCACGGCCGAAATGGAAGGCCGCTTGGAAACCGTCAGCACGTTCAAGACCACGATTGCCCAAATCCGCACGATAGCGGCCGGCGAGGCCGTCGGCTACGGGCGGCGGTTCATCGCCGAACGGCCCATGCGGATAGGCGTGCTGTGCGTCGGGTATGCCGACGGCTTGAACCGGCGGCTCAGCCGTGGGGTAGGCCGGGTATGGATACACGGCCAAACCGCCCCGATCATCGGCAACATCTGTATGGATATGTGTATGCTGGATTTGACCGGTATCGAAGCCGCCGAGGGCGACGAAGCCATCCTCTTCGGCAAGGAGTGGCCCGTGACCCACATGGCCGATGCCTTGCAGACGATACCTTACGAGGTGTTGACGGGGATATCGCCTCGCGTCAAGCGCGTATATTATACATCTTAGCCTTTCTGATACGCCTTAACTAAGGGTTACATCTCGGGCGAATCTTCCACGTCGTTTTCTTCGGATTCTTCGCGATGTGTCTTATCCTGCTTGCAGTAGATATCCACCGACAGGTAGTCCGGCTTCTCAAAGTCGTCCTGCGGGAAATTCAACGTAGAATCGGCATAGATTTTCTGCATATAAAGGCCCCAAACCGGCAGGGCGGCGCGCGCCCCCTGACCGTAGGCCATGCTCGTGAAGTGAATCGACCGTAATTCGCCGCCCACCCAAATGCCCGTGGCGAGTGTGGGCGTCAGGCCCATGAACCAGGCGTCCGAATGGTTCTGCGTCGTGCCGGTCTTGCCGGCGATGGGTTGGGTCAGACCGTATTTGAAACGCAGCCGGATGCCGCTGCCTTCCTCCACCACGCCTTTCATCAAATCCACCATCAGATAGGCCGTCTGTTCGTCCATGGCTTCCTGCTGTACGGGCGAGAACTCTTCCAGAATGACGCCGTGTTTGTCCTCGATGCGCGTAATGAACATCGGGTCGCAGTGGATGCCTTTGTTCGCGTAGGTGGCCATGGCCGACGTCATTTCCTTGACGGAGATATCCATCGTGCCGAGGCAGATGGAGGGTACGGCTTCCATATCTGCCGTGATGCCCATCTTACGCGTCAGCGCGATGACGGCTTCGGGCGGGAAGCGCTTGATGAGGTAGGCGGTCACGAAGTTGACCGAATGCGCCAACGCCCAGCGCAGGCTGACCATTTCGCCCTCCCGTTCGTGACCGGAGTTTTTCGGGCACCAGTCGTCCTGTCCGGGTTGCGAGATGCAGACGGGCACGTTCGGCACTTCCGTGCAGGGCGCGTATTCGCCCTCCTGCATCGCGAGTGTATATACAAACGGCTTGAACGTGGAGCCCACCTGCCGTTCGCCTTGCGACACGTTGTCGTATTGGAAATACTTGTAGTTGATGCCGCCCACATAGGCGCGTACATAACCGGTCTGCGGCTCTATCGACATCAGGCCGCAATGCAGGAACCACTTGTGGTACCAAAGCGAATCCCAGGGGCTCATGACCGTATCGATTTCGCCGTGCCACGAAAAGACTTTCATGCGGACTTTGGTCTTGAAGTCCGCCATGATTTCCTCTTCGGTCGCGCCGGCTTTCTTGAGGTTGCGGTAGCGGTCCGACAAGCGCATCGCGTTGTTCATGAAGCGTTGCACCTCGGCCTTCGTCACGTTGCTGAAGGGCGCGTTGGGCTTGCCTTTCAGCTGTTGGTAGAAGTCGTCCTGCAATTGCCCGCCCAGCCATTCGTTGACGGCCTCTTCGGCATGGGCCTGCATACGGGCGTTGATGGTCGTGTGGATTTTGAGCCCGTCTTTATAAAGGTTATAGGGCTTGCCGTCGGGTTTGCGGTGCGCGGCGCACCAGGTCAACATCTGTTGCCGCAGGTATTCCCGGAAATAGGTCGCCAGGCCGTATTGGTGGTCCTGTTGCGAGAAGTTCGACATATCGATGGGAATCAGCTTGCAGGAGTCATAGACTGCTTGCGTGATGAAACCGGCCTTGAGCATCTGGTGCATGACCACGTTGCGGCGCGTGGTCGCGTTTTCTGGATTGCGTACGGGGTTGTAGAGCGTCGTGGCCTTGAGCATCCCCACGAGCATGGCCGATTCCTCCAGGGTCAGTTCGTCCGGCTCCTTGCCGAAATAGGTTTGGGCGGCCGTGCGGATGCCGAAAGAGTTGTTGCCGAATTCCACGGTGTTGAAATACATCGCGATGATTTCCTCTTTCGTATAGTTGCGTTCCAGTTTGACCGCGATGACCCATTCCTTGAGTTTGCGGACGGCTAACGAAACCTTGTTGAGGTGCTTGCGCGGAAACAGGTTCTTGGCCAACTGTTGCGTAACCGTACTGCCGCCGCCGCTGCTGCGGTTGCCGCCGATAATCGTCTTGCCGGCCACGCGGAACAGCGATTTGAGATCCACGCCGCTGTGCTGGTAAAAGCGCACGTCCTCCGTGGCGATAAGCGCGTCCACGAGGTCGGGCGACAGTTCGGAATAATCGACGTTCGTGCGGTTCTCGATGAAGTAGGTGCCTAAAATCTGTTGGTCGGAGGAGATGATTTCCGAGGCCAGGTTGCTTTCGGGGTTCTCCAGGTCTTCGAACGAGGGCATGAAGCCGAACAAGCCGTTGGAGAGGCCGATGAAAAACAGTACGACGAAAAGGATGCATCCGCCGAAGATGAGCCAAAGCGTCTTTTTCATGTTAGTTGGCGTGTATATGTAAGCCGATGTGGCTGATATGTTTGACCGTGTCCATGCGCAACGCCTGCTTCACTTCCATGCGGTAGTGGCCGGGCATCGGGAAATACAGTTCGGGTCTGACGGCGAAATCGGCCGATTTGTAGCGGCCCGCGCCGTGCCCCGTCCATTTGCCGCGGTAGTCGGCCAAAATACATTCGAGCGTGTCTATCGTGACGGTTTGGTCGGGGAAGGTAGTATATATCAAGAAAAATGCGTTCATGAACGGGTATTCCTGGTCGTGACGCACGGAAAAGTCGAGGCGGTAGGCGCGGGCCGTATCCTGTATTTCGAATTCGAACGGAATCGCCTGTTTGCGGGCCCAACCGGCTTCGGGCAGGGCTTCGCTGCGGCTCAATACGGTGTCGCGGCCGCAAGCCGTCCAAAGCAGGGCCATGCCTAAGCAGAACGCGCCCACCGTCAGGCGGCGCAGAGGGTTATTGAGCGTTTGCATCGCCGGGTGTTTTGGGTTTCAGAATGGGTTTGCCGATAGGCTTGGGCGCGCGTTT
>CAMXAS010000029.1 GCA_947179195.1 uncultured Bacteroidales bacterium | reverse complement strand
TGGCAACGCTTTTCCGTGCCTTTCGTCAAAACGGGCGCGACCAACGACGCCCAATACGTGCTCGCTTCCTTTACGACCAACAAGACGCCGGGCGGCGGCAAGGCCAACGACGAACTGCTGATTGACGATATTTTCTTTGTCTATAACCCGACACTCCGGCTCAACAACTTCACCTTGACGGCCATCGGCCTGCGCGAGGGCGAAAACGTGACGGTGGAGGTTCCGTTCCGCATTACGGGCACGATGTCGCCGCAGATGGGCGACGACAATATCGTGATTGCCGAACTTTCGGACGCCGCCGGTTCGTTTGACCAACCCACGGAATTAGGCCGGCTGACGACCGACGAGAGCGGCAGCATCATGGCTTCCCTGCCCCCCACACTGCCGGTCGGCACGGGTTACCGCATCCGCGTGCGTTCGACGAACTACCCGCGCGTTTCGGACGACAACGGCAAAGACATCGAATTGTTCAGAGGTTATTATATAGAAGGGAAAGCCTCCGCCCCCAGCCGCGGCTCGGTAAGCGGCAGTCAGACCTACAAACAAGGGACCCAGGCCACGCTGACCGCCGTCGCCACGCCGGGCAACCACTTCACGCACTGGAGCGAGAACGGCAGCCGTATCGAGGGCGCAGACAATGTATATATATTTACCGTTGACCGCAACCGCACGCTGACGGCGCATTTCGACACCAACTATTACGACTTCGCGCTACAGACCGAGGGCAACGGCACGGTGGCCGTATCGCCCCAAGCCGACAACGGCCAATTCATCCACAATACGCCTGTACGCTTGCAGGCCACGGCCGGCACCGGCTCGCGCTTCGCCGGGTTCTACGACGGTATGACGCTGCTCAACAACCAGGCCGACTATACGTTCGCCATCGTGCGCAACCTGAACCTGACGGCCCGTTTCGAGCTGCAATCCTTCAACCTGACCGTGGCGGTCAACAACGCGGCTTTCGGCAATGTGAAAGGCAGCGGCGCGTATAAATACCAGACCACAGCCAAGTTGGAGGCGACCCCCAACGCCTACTGCCGCTTCGTGGCTTGGCAGGACGCCGACGGCAACACGCTGAGCACGGACAATCCGTATAATTATACGGTGACGGCGGCCACGCGCGTGACGGGGGTATTCGAGGAAATGACCTACCGCGTGACGGCGGCGGGCGAACCGACGGCCGGCGGCAACGTGAGCGGCGGCGGTACCTACCCCGCCTCCAAATCGCAGAAAATCGAGCTGACCGCCGAAGCCAAGACGGGCTATACGTTCGACCATTGGACCATTACGCGGGCGGACGGCCAAACGGAAGACAACCTGACGGACAATCCGCTGACGCTCGTTTCGGGGCATATCAACAGCGATTATACGTGCACGGCCCATTTCGAGCCCGTCCGCTACCGCATTACGGCCACGGCGGAGCCCGAAGAGGGCGGCAGCGTGGACGGCGACGGCCTGTATGTCTATCAGTCGCAGGCGCGTCTGACGGCCCAACCGGCGGCGGGTTACCGCTTCGTGGCTTGGCGTGACGCCGTGACGGGCGCCGACCTGTCCGCACAGACCGTATATACATTTCAGGCAACCGCCGACCGGCGGTTGACGGCGGCATTCGAACTGATGCAATACGCCATCAGCGTTGAAAGCGAACCGACGGCCTACGGCAGCGTGAGCGGCGGCGGCACTTACACGCACGGCACCGAAGCCACGCTGAAGGCGCAGGCGGCTGCCGGCTATGAATTCCGCTATTGGTACCGCAACGGCGATAAAACGGACACGGTGGCCAAAACACCCGAAGCGACCGTGACCGTGACGGCCACCCAAGCCTATACGGCCGCCTTTAGCGTAAAACGCAAGCAGGCGGACGCGGTGTCCGTTCCCGCACAGGGCGGCGCCATTGTCGGCACGGGGCTTTATGATGACGGTGCGGTGGCGCAATTGGAAGCCCAAGCGGAAAACGGCTATAGTTTCGACGGTTGGTACGACCTGAAAGGCAACCTACTGGGCAAGGCCGACTTGCTGAACCTGAAGATGAACCGCGATACGGCGGTGCAGGCCGTCTTCAAACCGCACGCCTATACGGTGACTTTGGCCGTGGCCGGCAACCTGAACGTGGGGGAAGTGAGCTTCGACAACGTGAATTTTGCCCGGATTTTGAGCGCCTCGCTGCCTTACGACAGCACGCTGACGCTCTATGCCCGCGCCACCACCGGGGACTACAAGGTGGCGGACTGGCAAAAGGCGGGCGGCAGCGCCAGCCTCGGCAAGACGGAGCAAATCCGCTATAAGGTATCGGGGACGGCCCGCATAGAGGCCGACTTCGCCATGAACCTGGCGACGATTGCCGTGAGCGTGGAACCCGAAACCGCCGGCACGGTCGTCAATGCGGGCAACCAACCGAAAGGCCAAAACATCACGCTGACGGCCCAACCCGCGGAAGGCTATCAACTATCGCGCTGGGAGGATGCCACGGGCGTCACCGTCGGTCAAAATCCGACCTATACGGTCGAGAACCTGAACGCCGACACCCAACTGAAAGCCGTATTCGAAAAACGCCAATATACGCTGCAAATAGCCGAAAGCCTGCCCGTAGCGGAGGCCGGCGAGGCAGAGATTCTGCCTGCGGCGGGCGGCGGAGCGCCCGCCGGCGCGCTCACGCTGCGCCATGGCGAGGGCTTCCTGCTGAGCGCGCAGCCGGCCTCCGGCTACCGCTTTGACCATTGGGAAAAGGTCGGGTCGGACGAAATCATCGGCACCGAAACGCCCTACGAGGGCATCGCCACGCAGAACGCGAGTTACCGCGCCGTCTTCGCGCCCCTGCCCTACCACCTGACGACACGCGCCAACCAAACCTACAAGGGGCGGACGCGCGGCGACGGCAACTACCTCTACGGCCGCCAAGCCACCGTGACCGCCATTCCGGCCGAAGGCAACCATTTCTCGGCCTGGGCATTGACGGGCGACGGCCTGCCCGCCCAAGGGCTGACGGTTCAAACGAACCCTTACACGTTTACGGTCAAGGGCGAAACGACGGCGGAAGCCCGGTTCGACACGAACACCTACACGCTGACGCTTCAGAATACCCGAACCGACCTTGGGTCAGCTTCGATGACGGTTGACGGCACGGTACAGACCGGCGCCTCCGCCGCCATCATCCACAACGGACAGGCGACGTTCAACGCCACCGTCCTGGATGCGGCGCACTACCGCTTTGCCTGCTTTACCGACCGCAACGGCCGCAAACTCAGCACCACTACCCCGTGGACGCTGACCGTAACGTCCGACACGCTCGTTATCGCCACCTTCGAACCGGTGACGTTCAAACTCTCGGCCGAGAGCGCCGACCCGGCCATGGGCGCGGTTTCGCACACGGGCGGCATGGAACAGCCCTACCTCGGCACCGTGACGCTGACGGCCGAACCCTCCTACGGCCACCGGTTCGTCAAATGGGTGCTGGCCGATAAAGACGGACAGGCCACCGCAACGGTCTTCTCCACGACCCCCATCACCAACTTTATCATGACCCGCGACACGTCCATCCTGGCCATCTTCGAACCGCAACAATTCTTCGTGAGCGGGGAAGCGGCCATTGACGGCAGCGGCTATGTGGAAGGCCTGCCGGACGGCGGCGGCCTATATACCTATGGCGATGAAGCGCGGGTGGAGGCCACGCCCGCTTACGGCTATACGTTCTCGCATTGGGAAATCAATGGCGTCCGTATGTCGGACGAACATGTATATACATGGACGGTAAGCGAAGCCGCCACGGCCACCGCCGTATTCTCGCCCGTGATGTTCCACATCGACCTGAGCCTGTCGCCGGAAAACGTCGGCTATACGACGGGCGGCGGCCTCTATGGCTACGGCACGACGGCCACGCTGGAAGCCGTGCCTGACGCGGGCTTTTATTTCAAAGGCTGGCACAACGGCCATCACGTGGTGTCGAAAGAGAACCCCTACCGTATGACCGTGGGCCGCGACAGCAGCTTGACGGCCATCTTGGAGACCGACACGCTGACCGTTTCGCTATTGACCGAAGGCGAGGGCGAAGCGCGCGGCGCGGGCCGTTTCCTGATGCGCGAATCCGTGACGCTCGAAGCGACGCCCGTACCGGGCCATGAGTTCTTGGCCTGGACGGACGGGGACGGCAACCGTATTTCGACCGAAAACCCGTTTGAATTCCCCGCCACGGCCAATGTGACCTACACCGCCGTATTCATGCCAAAGACCTATGCCGTGACGCTGAGCACCGAAGCCGGCGGCACGCTGAAGGGCGGCGGCGAATACGCCTATCTCTCGGATGTGGTGCTGTTGGCGAAGGCCGACAGCGTGCACACGTTCCGCTGCTGGCAACTGGATGAGGAATCGGCGGAAGACAGCTACCTCGCAGATCTCTTTACGTCCGAAGTCCTGCAACAGCCGAGACTGACCTACCGCGTGGACCGTCCGTTGGGCCTGACGGCCGTTTTCGACGCCTTCACTTACGAAATCACGGCCGAAGCCTCGCCGGCCAACAGCGGCACGTTCCGCGGCACGGGCACGTTCAACCACGGCGCCTCGACGGTGCTGGAAGCCCTGCCGGCCGAACACTTCGACTTCGCGGCCTGGACGCTGAACGGCGAGACGGTTTCGACGGAGGCCAACCTTGAGATTCCGTCCATCGAAGAAAGCCGCCTCTATATCGCGCTGTTCAAACCGACCGACTATCAAATCAACGTGAGCGTCTATCCGTCCAAGGGCGGGGTGGCCACCGGCGCCGGCTCCTACCGCTTCGGCGATACGGTGCAGGTTGCCGTCAGCATGCAGCCCGGCTATACGTTCATGGACTGGACCGACAATGCGTTCAACGTGGTCAGCACCGAAACCTCGTTTACGCATATCGTGACGGGGAACGAATCCTTTACGGCCACCGTCAAGGCCGGCAACGAAACGGCCCTGACCGCCGACCGGCAGCTCAACGTCTATCCGAATCCGGCCACCGAATACCTGTATTTCGAAGCCGATGCCGACCTAAGGCGCATCGCGCTGATAGACACGCGCGGCCGCCTGTTGCGGCAGGCCGACGTCAACGGACGACAGGCCGTACTGCGGACGTCCGATTGCCCGGCGGGTCTGCACTTCTACCGCGTGGAATGGCAGGACGGCCGCGTCAGCCACGGCAAATGGGTGCGGTAGGCGGCTCATATCCGCCCGCCGCACTTGATTTTACGCCTAATTTACCTTAACTTTGTCAGATTGTCCCCCAATGGGACACGAGCGTGTATTATGTTAGATAAATTAGAAGCGTTGAACCAGCGTTTCCTGGCCATCGAGCAGGAAATGAACCAACCGGAAGTGATGGCCGACATGAAGCGGTTCATCAAACTGAACAAGGACTACAAGGAATTGCAGCCGATTGTGGCGGCCTACAAGCAATACAAGAACCTCATCGACAATATCGCCAACGCCAAGGAAGTGCTCGCGCATGAAAAGGACGAGGAATTCCGCGAAATGGCCAAAGAGGAACTCAGCACGTTTACCGAAGAGAAAGAACGGTTGGAGGAGGAAATCCGCATCCTGCTGATTCCGGCCGACCCGCAGGACTCCAAGAACGCGATTCTGGAAATACGCGCCGGCACGGGCGGCGACGAGGCGGCTATTTTTGCGGGCGACCTCTACCGGATGTACGTGCGCTATTGCGAGAAACGCGGCTGGAAGATGGAGACCGTGGATTTTACCGAAGGGACGGCCGGCGGCTACAAGGAAATCGTCGTCAACGTGACGGGCGAAGGCGTCTATGGCATCCTCAAATACGAATCGGGCGTACACCGCGTGCAACGCGTGCCGGAGACCGAAACGCAGGGCCGCGTGCATACGTCGGCGGCCTCGGTCGTCGTCTTGCCCGAAGCCGATGAGTTCGACGTGGAACTCAAGGCGAACGACATCCGCAAGGATACCTACTGCTCGTCGGGCCCCGGCGGCCAGTCGGTGAACACGACCTATTCGGCCGTGCGCCTCACCCACATCCCCACGGGCATCGTCGTCGCGATTCAAGACGAGAAATCGCAAATCAAGAACTACGAGAAAGCCTTGAAGGTGTTGCGGACGCGCATCTACGAAATCGAATATCAGAAATATCTGGACGAAATCTCCTCCAAACGGAAAACGATGGTTTCGACGGGCGACCGCTCGGCCAAAATCCGGACGTACAACTACCCGCAGAGCCGCGTGACCGACCACCGCATCAACTTTACGATTTATTCGCTCGGCAACTTCATGGACGGGGAAATCCAAGAAGTGCTCGACGCGCTGCAATTGGCCGAAAACGCCGAAAAACTCAAAGAAAACGTAGGATAAGTTATGAATAGAACCGAACTGATTGCCGAAATCCGCCGGAAAAAGTCCTTCCTCTGCGTAGGCTTGGACCCGGACATGAATAAGATTCCCGCCTGCCTGCAACAGGAAGAAGACGTGATTTTCGCGTTCAACAAGGCGATTATAGACGCCACGCTGGACTATGCCGTGGCCTACAAGCCCAACCTGGCGTTTTACGAAGCCTACGGCTTGAAGGGCATGATGTCGCTCAAGAAGACGATTGACTATCTGCGGCGGTTCAACGTGTTTACGATTGCCGACGCCAAACGCGGCGACATCGGCAATACGTCGCTCAAATACGCGCAGGCTTACCTCGACCCCGCCGGCGACTTCAACTTCAACGCCATCACCGTGGCGCCCTATATGGGCGAAGACTCGGTAAAGCCGTTCCTGCAGGTGCCGGACAAATTCGTGGTGCTACTCGCGCTGACGTCCAATCCGGGCGCACGCGATTTCCAGAATCTGGAAATCACGGGTGGCGCCGAGGGGACGTCGTTGGAGAAACATCTCTATGAACAGGTGTTGCGCACCTCGACCACTTGGGGCGACGCCGACAACATGATGTACGTGGTGGGCGCCACCCGCGCCGAATTCCTTTCGGACGTGCGCCGGATTGTGCCGAACCACTTCCTGCTCGTGCCGGGCGTGGGCGCGCAGGGCGGCAGCCTCGAAGAGGTCTGCCGCTACGGCCTCACCGACGACATCGGCCTGCTCATCAACGCCTCCCGCAGCATCCTCTACGCGGGCAAAGACACGGATTTCGCCGAGGCCGCGCGCGCGGAAGCGGCGCGTATGCAACAACAAATGCAGGCGTATGTCCGTTAGTCCGCGCCGGTTTCTCAAACAGGCCGCCGGCCTGCTGTGCCTCCTCCTGCTCTTGGGCGGCTTCCACGCGCCGCGCGCCCACGCCCAAAGTTACAACACGACGTTCGCCAACGGCGACGACGGCTGGGTGGGGTCGGCCGTGGGCTACCAGCCCAACCTGCGCAAGGACTACGGCATCTCCGTCTATTGGAACCTGTTCAGCAACCCCATTACGCAGGGCGAACGCACCGGCTTGCTGTTCAAGGGCAAGAACCTGAACGGCGACCTGTTCGTCTATGCGTTCCGTCAGATTACGGGCCTGAAGCCAAACGCCGTCTATCAAATCACGTTCAACGCCACGGTTTACGACCTGCCCAAACAGCCGGCCAAAAGCGGCCGCGTCTGCGTCAAGGGCGGCAGCCTGCTCAAAATCCCGGCCCACCTGTTCCTCTATCAGGTGGAGAGCAACTTCGACAAGGGGGCTTTCGGCAAGGACGGCGCCGACCTGCAGGTCTTGGACTGCCTGGAGGTGGGCCCGACCGGCAGCAAACACGTGGTGCAGAACTACCGCCGCCCCATCGAGGGCCGGACGAACCACAAGGGCGAGCTCTACCTGGTTATCGGCTTCGAGGCCGCGCCCGACTTCGTGCAGATGCCCGACCTGTTCCTAAGCTTCCTGCGCACGACGTTCACCTATCAGCGGCCCTACGAGAGCGGCGAGCAGGAGAATCCCGTCCGCCTGTTCGCGTTGCCGAACCACCAGGGGTTCTACTTCGACACCGACTGGGAGGCCGACCTGTCGATGATAGGCGTCTATAGCACGAGCGGCCACCTCATCAAGGTGATGCCCATCGACAACCCGTATTACGACCACGTGATGCGCACCGCCGACCTCACGCCCGGCATCTATCAGTTCGTCTTCTTCCTGTTCGACGGGTACCGCTACACGCAGGAGGTGCATATCCGACCGTAGTTGGTTTTGCCACAAAAAAAACGTAATTTTGTGGCAAAATAAAAAAAATCATGCATACGAATAGTTCCTACAAGGCAATGCACGATATGGTAGTACAGGCCCATGAAGGGGACATTATGGTGCCCGATGATTTTACATCGTGTGGCACGCCTGATGCCGTTCGTTCTGGATTAAGCCGTCTGTGCCGCCAAGGAAAACTACAACGCTTTTCAAAAGGCATCTATTATATACCGTCATATGATAAATGGGATGGTTCTTTACGTGAACCGTCATTGGATGATATTGCCAAAAAAATTGCACAAAGAGACAATGCACGTATCATCCCGACAGGGGTGTATGCACTCAACCGATTGGGGTTATCCACACAAGTACCGGCCAATATCGTTTATATAACGGACGGCTCCGCCAGACAAATCAAGTTTGGCGAAGGGAGGAGCATCACATTCCGCCATAGCAATAACCTAAACCATTTCGCCTACCAGTCTCCCGTCATGCAACTGGCCATATTGGCCATGCGGGAAATCGGCGAAAAGGCTATGACGGAAATGCAAACAAGTAAAATCAAAGACCTGATTGACGCACATGTTTCGGATCAAGACTTCAAACATGATATCGTACTTGCTCCGACATGGATAAAAACCATATTGCAACGATGAAATTCATAGACCTTTCAATAGAAGACCGCACCGACATACTAAACCGTATTTCCTCGGAACTAAACATACGCCAACGCGAGGTCATCGAGAAGGATTGGTGGGTAACGGCGGTCCTGCGCGCCTTATTCGAACTTCCCTATGCCAAACATCTATCTTTCAAAGGCGGTACATCCTTAAGTAAATGCTGGCATCTGATCGACCGTTTTTCAGAAGATATTGACATTGCCATTGACCGGGAATACCTTGGCTTTAGCGGCACATTGTCTAAAACACAAATCAGCGACAAATTGCGCCGTGCGACCTGTACTTTTGTCCGGGAAACCATGCAATACGATTTGTCAGAACAATTGTATAAAAGCGGTCTCTCGAAAGAGAAGTTCAAAGTTAATGTGGATGTCACACCCATCACCACAACGGATCCTGAAATTATAAATATAAACTATGATTCCGTTCTGACGTTTTCCCTTGCCGGAGAGAATAATCCGTATATCCTTCCTAAAGTCAAAGTGGAAGTGAGCGGCAGATCCATGAACGAACCCGTGAGCGAAGTGCCGCTCAACTCCATGATTGACCAAGTCTATCCAAACGCGCCATTTGCAGAACCTGAATGCATGGTGCACGCCGTTCTTCCCGAACGCACTTTCCTTGAAAAGATATTCCTACTACATGAAGAGTTTTCCAAGCCCAAGGAATTGATTCGCGTGGAACGCATGTCCCGCCATATGTATGACATCTTCCAAATGATGAAAACCCCTATCGCGGATCAAGCCCTCAACAATATAGAACTTTACCGCCAAGTAATAGAACACCGACGCCAATTCATCGGTTTACGCGGTTTTGATTACACCTCTCTTTATCCTGCTAGCATAAACCTCATCCCTTCCGCCGCCATTATCGACCAATGGAAAAGCGATTATGAGAATATGCGCCTCCACATGATATATGGAGAATCTGTTTCATTCGAGGAGTTGATAACCCATTTTAAGGATTTAAACGACAAAATAAGGGCTTGCTGCAAGGCGTAACCCCGCCCGTAACGCAAAAGAAGGGTTCTTCGTTCGCATAACAAAAGCGGGCAGGCCTTTATGACCTGCCCGCCGAAATGGGGCCCCATAACTCAACATCACGGCTCACAGACAACGCGGAAGCCCACACTATAAGCTGTTACAGCGTACATGGCGGGCGACTCGTGATCCCGCAACGCCACGCGACACCTAAACATGTTTTGGTAGTAGTCAACAGAGCCCCCGCGAACCACGCGATCAGATCCACTGGACGGGCCCTGCGGATTAACGGACGGCGAGTAGCTGTAATAGTTCTCTCCGTACCAATCCGAGCACCACTCTTGCACGTTGCCACTCATATCGTACAGCCCCAAACCGTTCGGCTTCTTTTGGCCTACCGGCCTTGGTTCTCTGCGCAAAGGACCAGTCCACGCGACTTCGTAGTAAGAGTTTGAGCCAGCATACCGCGTCCCGTCTCTATGTTGCCCGCCGCGCGCTGCATACTCCCATTCCGCCTCCGTCGGCAAACGGTATTTCTTGCCCGTCATCTCACTTAACTTCTCACAGAATGCTACCGCAGACACCCAAGAACATACCACTGG
>CAMXAS010000028.1 GCA_947179195.1 uncultured Bacteroidales bacterium | reverse complement strand
TCAGCAACGACACGCTGATTTGCAAGGGCTATGATCCGGCGCCGTGGGCGCACTTGAGCTTCACGTCCTCGGCCATCGACTCCAACATCTGGACGAATGTAAGCACCGGCCAGCAGGCCAAGATGCTGGATTGGTTCGTACAGCCCGAAGCCACGACGAAATATGCGTTGCGTATTTACAGCCACCGTCCCGATTCGACGGTTTGCGTGGCGCACGATACCGTGACGGTTTACGTTCACGATACGGTAACGCCTCAGATTACGATTCACCGTGAAGGCTTCGCCGTGGGTGACACGACGGTGGTAACGGAATGCGGCGGCATCGAAGCCCGCTTCATCGCCGAAATCAAGCACGGCGGCCCGAACCCGCGCTACCAGTGGACGATTAACGGCCGCGACGTACCGGGCGCTACCGACTCCGTCTTCTATACGACCGACCTGTTCAACTTCTGCTACATCCGTTGCCACTTGTTGAGCGACGACACGTGTACGACGGTGGACGACGCTTGGTCGAACGTCATCATCGTCAAGCTCATCGAGAAGAACCGCGTGATGATAGACATCAACGCGAACACGGGTGAGGACATCTGCGCCGACGACACCGTAACGTTCTACATGAGTACGGCTTACGAAGGCCTCACGCCGATTTACCAATGGTATCTCAACGACCGCGCCGTCGCTTCCGAAGATGGCGGCACGGGTCGCACGTGGACCTATTATCCGCTCCACCACGGCGACCGCATCCGCGCCGTCCTCTTCAACCCGAACGACACCACGGAATACTGTCCGCACGGTGGCGCGTTGACCAACAACCCGGCTACGTCCAATACCCTGAAGATGAATGTGGTGCCGGTTGTAACGCCGTTTGCCCAGATAGACTTCGGCCCGCGCGGCAACTCGATTTGCGACTTCGAATACATCGACATCAAGGCCATCAACATGAAGGGTGGCGGCAATTCGCCGACCCTCGAATGGTACGTCAACGGTGCGTTGCGCGGCACGGGTTCGACACTCCGCTACATGGATTCCGCCTGGAGCGCCGATATGCCCGACACGATTCCCGTCCGGTTCAAGATGGTATCCTCGTCGTCTTGCGCCACGCCGCAGGAATTCTACATCGATACCTTCCTCGTCATCCGTCCGCTCCAGGATATCGATCTGGAAATAGAGCCGATTGACAGACTCTGCACGCAGATTGTGAAAGAGCCGGTGGTATGGCAGAGAAACGGCAACCCGCTCAATTTCTACGAAGGTTATATCAGCAAGCACTGGTGCAACTGGTGGTGCGGCTATCTGTGGAATTGGTATAACGGCGGCGCCATCGCCAAGCAACGGATTTACGATAACGGTTCGGTCAGCTTCACGCCGGGTTATACGGGCGGTTACCGCATGATCGGTCTGTCGTCGCACGCCAGAATCAACGGCTATCCGTACTGGTATGGGCATTACGACCACAATTACTTCTCGTTGGATTACGCCATCTACTTGATAGACCGGTATTATGAAATCTACGAGAAAGGGGAATACAAAGGCCGATTCGGCAGCTACAGCCCCGGCGACCAGTTCATGGTGGAAGTGGCCGACAGTGTGGTACGTTATTTCCGCAACAACGAGCTGTTCTATACTTCTACGCAGAAGATAGATTCGTTGCCGATGTATGTCAAGGTGGATCTCTATTCGGGCGGTAGCAGCGTTTCGAACCTCAATGTCGAATACCGTGTTACCGACCGCAAGTTCACGGCCCACGCCACCAACAAGGGTACGGCTCCGCGCTATACCTGGGTGCTGAACGGCCAGGTGGTCAAGGACGCCATGCTTGACAGCACGTTCTACGTCAAGGAAACGACGCCTTACACCTACCTCAAGGACGGCGATGAACTCAACTGCATCGTCACCTCGTCTTACGACTGCGTGAAGCCGGCCTACAAGAACAATCAGGTTCAGCTCGAAGACCCGATGCGGTTCGTCGAAGAGCTGAAATACCCCGAAGATGTAGAGCTCGGCGTATATGATACGCGTTACCAGTATATCACGCCCGACACGGCCATTTGCTACGGCGACTCCGTCACGTTGGCCACGGGTCCCGGCGGTTCGGACTACAAGTGGGAGTTCATCATGGCCGATGCCTACGATACGCTCTACGTACCTGACAGCATCTTCCAGATTGACTCCACGCCTACGGCCTGGGCGCCGGCGGAATGGGTACCCGTTTACGAACCCGGCACGCATATCGAAATAGGCGGCTATTGGGATTCGACGCCCATCGGCTACGACTACGTAAGCACGTTCCTGAGTGTGGATACGGTGATGGTACTTGTCCGTCAGGGTCTGCCGATTTACGACGAAGAAGTGACGGTATCGCCCAAGCAGAAGACGTCTTACCGCGCTTGGACGACCTCCGCGGACGGTTGCAGCAACAACTTCCGCCGCGTATTGGTGGATGTTTATCCGGAAATCAAGATGAACATCGGCGCCGACAGCCTGTGGATGTGCGCCGGCGATTCGGTACCGCTCCGCATTTACAAGTCTTCGTTGGACGATGGCTTTACGTATGAATGGAAGAGTCTGGTCAACGGCTGGACGTCGGGTCTCATCAACAAGCTCGACAGTACGGTTTACCACGGCCCGGCGGAAAACGACACGGTAGAGTTCCACGTTATCACGAACGTAGGTTGCGACTACTTCGATACGCTGACGATTACGGTCAACCCGTTGCCGACGCCGTACTTCCTGCCGCGCGACACCTCGGTTTGCTTCAACCAGGAAGTTATCTTCGGCGACACTTGCGCTTACGACTCCACCGAAACCTACACGTGGACGCCGGCGTCCAGACTGACGAACCTGGTGGCCAACGGCTCGCAGGTACGCTTCATGTCGGCCGATTCGGGTACGTTTACCTATGTGGCGCGCGGCCGGTCGCAATACGGTTGCATCGCCTACGACACGGTTCGTGTCCATGTGGATAAGATCAAGGCGACGGCCTACCTGATAGACCTCGACAGCATCCAGCGTTCGCGCGACACGATTTGCAACATCGATACCGTTACCTATATCGTCAAGGGTGAGAACTGGGGCGAGAACCCGAAATTCGAATGGTACTTCAACGGTGTCAAACTGCCGGCCTACCATTCCGATACGTTGCGCTACAGCGGCTTCTCCGACAAGAGCACCATCCGATGCATCGTAACGCCGAGTGCCGACATCTGCCCCGACCAGGCGCAGGTACCCACGCAGTTCATTACGATGACCGTGTTCCCGATTGACTCCAACACGGTAAAAATCGAGACGGCGGAAGGCACGAAGCTCGTAAGCGACACGCTCCATATCTGTGCTTACGATACGGCGGCCCTGTTTACATCGACCTATTCGTTGGCCTCCGTTGACCCGAAAGTCACCTACTGCTGGATGCTCAACGACGATACGGTTTCCTTCTCGCGCGACCAGCGTATCAGCGGCCTCAAGCATGGTGACAAAGTCCGCATCCGCACGACCTCCGGTCTGATGTGCGCCGCGCCGAGAACGGCCACCGATTCGATAGCGATTGTCGTGTTCGATCCGGTTCAGGTCAAGGCGCATGAATACCAGACCGTGGTCAAGGAACAGCTCGTCAAGCTCCATGCCGAAGTGCTGAATCCGGAACCGGGTCAGACCTACACCTACAAGTGGACGGGCGCGTACGTCACGCCGGAAAGCAACATCAATTCCGACACCATCTACGTCAAGCCGAAAGACACCTACACCTACCGAGTGGAAGCCAGAAGCGCGTTCAACTGCGTCGGCTTCGACACCGTGACGGTGGAAGTTTACCAGCAGCCGCGCATCACGCGCCATCCGGACACGACCTCGGCTTGCGAATACGACCAGGCTACGTTCTCCGTACAGGCCATCGGCGGCGGTCTGACCTACCAGTGGTATGTTCAAGTCTTCGATACGCTGACGCGCCGCTACAGCGATACGATTGCGCTGGAAGAATGCACGGCGGCCAAGGCGACGCCTTATGTGGGCGTTCATTCGGCTACCCTCACCATCGGCGCCGACCCGACCGGCACGCTGACCAACGTTTCGCCGCTGACGCCGGGTATGGACCGCTACCGCTATCTGTGCAAGGTAAGCGGCTTGGAAGAATACGAACCGGTTATGTCGCGCACCGCCCGTCTGACGGTTATCAAGCGCGTTGAGCCGGTTATCGACAGCCTGACGCACAGCGCGGCCGATACGGTTTGCTTCGGCACGCCCGACACCTTGCGCGCCCATGTAAGCTATGCGGGTCTCACGCCTACGTTCCGCTGGTACATCAACGGCGTAAGACAGCCTGAAATCGTCAACACGCTCGTAAGAAGCGACTTCGCCGACGGCGACAAGGTGGTATGCATCGTAGAGTCGAGCGAACGTTGCGTCTGGACGGGTGAAGACACGGCCGCGCTGACGCTGCACCGCTACGAATTGCCGCATATCGTGCTCGTTCCGGCCGAAGACAGCAACCTCGTGGTGGTTCACAACGAAGATACGGTTGTCAAGTCGTTCGTAACGGGCGGCGCCGCGCCTTACTACTACAAGTGGACCACGGAGCCGGCCAACCGCATCGCGGCCTTCATCGGCACCGACGAACTGAAAGACATCGAGCCGGCTGTAAACGGCTTCTACCGTGATGTGATCCGCACGCCGCGCATCACCTCCTACACCGACTACACGTTGACGGTAACCGACCTCCACGGTTGCCGCGATACGGCCACGACGCACATCGTCCTGCTGGGCGGCCCGCTCCAGGCCTTGCCGAAGGTAGCGCCGGAAGCCATCTGCATCGGCGATACGGCTCAGCTGCTCGGTGCGGCCAGCGGCGGTTCCGGCAACTACACCTACGCTTGGAAAGAAGTGGGCACGGCGGTCAGCGAGCTCATGCAGCCCGATTCGCAGAACACGGCCGTTTACCCGCTCCCGGCGACCTTGCCCGATTCGGTAACCTACCGCCTGACCGTGGAAGACGGCATCTCGGTGGATTCGGCCGACGTCCGTCTGGCCGTCAAGGGCTATCATACGCACGCCGGCACGGTAACGGCCGATGCGACGGCGGTTTGCGAGGGCGATTCCATCACGTTCACCGTCCATGTAACGACCGACAATCCGGATAAGAAACAGTTTACGTACCAGTGGTATGTCAACGGCGAACCCGCCTACGAAGCCACGGATACCAAGTGGGCGACGACGGGCCTGCACAACAACGACAGCGTCTATTGCGAAATAACGGCCGCTTACCAATGCGTTCCGGAGAGAGTGGTTTACACCGAGGGTATCGTGGTGACCATCTTCCAGTTGCCGGATGCGTTTGTGGATTACCGCGTACTGGATACCGCCATTTGCGAGGGCGACGCCATCATGCTCACCGTTGACGCGCCTACCGCCGTGGCCTATGTTTGGGCGCCCGATTCGTCGCTCACGACGACCGCCTACAGCGATACGGTATGGGCCCGTCCGCTGAGCGAGACGAAATACGAAGTGACGGTAACCGACGCCAACGGCTGCAAGGCCACCGACACGGCGCACATCCGCGTTCAGGGCACGCCGGTTATCCTGCTCCAGCCGGTTGATACGGCGGCCTGCTCGGCTTATCCCGACACGATGACGTTCAGTGTCAAGGTACAGGATTCGCTGATTTCGACCTATCAATGGCAGGTTTACAACGCGGCCACCGACAGTTGGGAAGATTTGACCGAGTCGGCGGTTTACGGCGGCGTTCAGACGACCGACCTGACGGTTGTGGTCAACGACCTGAGCCTCGACAGCAACCGCTACCGCGCTTATATCGCCAACCCGTGCTTCGACACCGTTTCGGCCGAGGCCGTCCTCTACACGCCCGACCTGACGTTGCATCCGGCCATCCTGTTGACCGATACGGCCTTCTGCTACGATGACCGTCAGCTTGAATTCAGCGCGGCCAAGCCGGCCGATGCGCTGAGCGATATGCAGACGCTCTGGCGCCGCGACCCGGCCTGCGAGACCTTCGTCTATGACGGTATGCAGTCGCGCTTCGTGCCGATGGATTGCGCCACGGGCGATGACTTCACGGCGCCGGTACTTGAACCGGGCGAATACACGTACTACGCTTACCTGCAAGGCCGCTGTCTGTCGCACACCTACGACAGCGTGAAGGTAACGGTTCGCGCCTTGCCCGAAATCACGATGCCGGAAGAAATGAGCGCCTGCGTGGGCGACATCGAACTCACGGCCGAAGCCACGGGCGAGGAACTGACCTACTTGTGGTCCACGGGCGAAACGACCGCGACGATTCATCCTTACCATACGGCCGAGGCCATCTATACGGTGGTCGTAACCGACAAGTACGGTTGCTCGGCCACGGCCTCCACGCACGTAAGCGCCGGTCTCTTCAACGGCACGCATACGGCTGAAATCGACGACCATAACAGCATCGACACGGTTTGCGGCAATGCCGGTCTGGTTCTCAACATCACGAGCGAACACGCGGGCGAAACGCCTAAGTACCGCTGGTATATCAACGGCACGGCCGTACCGGGCAACAACCGCCCGAGCTTCGAAACCGACCAGTTGCCGGATTCGGGCCGCTTCGTAATCTACGCCGAAGTGGAATCGTCCGAGAAGTGCGTATCGCCGGAAATGGCCGTAACGCAGACCATAACGATAGACCGTCTGCCCGTGCCCAAGGTGGATGCGGGTCCGGATATGCGGATTGAATGCGGCGGCGTTCAGATTTTGAGCGGCAGCTGGATTCGCGAAACCGTAGGACCTTACACCTACGAATGGCGTGAGGCCAAGAACCTGCTCGACTCCACGGAGGTCATCACCGACATCACGATGCCGGTCATCTCGCGCCACCTCTTCCAGACCACGAAGATGACGCTGGCCGTAACCGATGCCAACGGCTGTACGGGCACCGACGAAATGATTATCATCGCGCCTTGCGGCGAACTGACCGTAACCTGTAGCCAGTTGCCGGAAGAAACGGCCATCTGCTTGGGCGACAGCACGATTGTAGAAGCCTTGCCGCAGGGCGGCAGCGGCCACTACAACTTCGCCTGGAGTGTGGTCAGCGGCGACGCGGCTTCGATGCTCAGCGCCACGAACGAGTTGACGCTCACCGTCCGTCCGTCCCAGACCACGGTTTACCGCTTCACGTTGACCGATACCGAAATAGGCACGGTGGTAACCTGCGACCGTGAAATCAAGGTGGATCAGCCGTCGATTGGCGGTACGGCCACGGTTCAGCCGGCCTCCGACTTCTGCGCCGACGCCGAACTGCTGTTCAACGTAACGGGTCACCGCGGCGACAAGGTGGAATGGGAGATGAATACCGACGCCGGCAACCTGGACGGCTGGAGATTCAGGGAAGGTTATCAGGGTGCGCCGATTAGGATGCCGGTTGAAGACACGTTCTATTTCCGCGCGTTCGTCACCAACGGCGTATGTCCGGGTGCCTATTCCGAACCGGTTTACGTAACGCCTTACGCGCCGATTTACAACAACCAGATACTGCCCGACGTTCAGCAGATGTGCCGCGAGGACAACAGCGGCGCCCGCTTCACGGGTCTGAACGTCTTCGGCGGCATGACCGAGAAATACACCTACCGTTGGGAATACAAGAACGCCAAGACGGGCGACGCCTGGACGGTTCTGCCTACGCCCAACGACGGTAAGGACTACGCGTTGCCGGTTCTCACCGACGATTCGACCTACGTCCGCCGCGTGGCCAACGACAGCGTATGCGACCGCTCGAGCAACGTCGTATTGCTGAGCTTCTATCCCAAGGCGGTGGCCGGCACGCTCAAGCCCGTCAAGGACAGCGTATGCCACCACGAAGCCGATACGCTCTACCTGCCCGAAACGGCCAGCTTCGACCTTATCGAATGGGAAGAAAGCCGTGACGGCATCACGTGGAAGCCCGCTTCCTTCAGCGGCTATCCGGGCATCGTCCGCAGCGACGAAGCCGGTGTGACGGTTTACTACCGCGCTGTCGTCAACCATACCGACCGTTGCGAGGCCGATACCTCCACCGTGGCCAAGGTTAAGTTCCGCACCGCCTTCGACCTGACGCTGACGTTCCAGCAGCCCGACATCCTGTGCGACGGCACGGCGGCGCAGTTCGTGGCCGTGACCAACCACATCGACATCGCGCCCACGTTCACGTGGTACCACAACGGTACGGTCGTAAGCGGCCAGACCGGCGACACGCTCAAACTCGAACGCTTCTACGCGGGCGACTCTGTCCGTTGCATCGCGGTATGCGCCGATATGTGCGCCGACAACGGCACGATTGATTCGACGTTCCATCCCGCCGTCCGCAAGCCGGATACGAAGGTGACGGCCTCCAAGACGCTGGTTTGCGGTACCGAAACCGTCCAGCTCCACGCCACCGGCACGGGCATCGTATCGTACAACTGGCTGCACTCCGGCGAGACGGCGGCCAATGTCAGCGTGGCGGTATGGAAGAAGCAGGAATACACGGTGACCACGGTTGACGCCAACGGCTGTCTCGATACGGCTTCCGTCGAAATCAAGGTTGAACCCGAAGTAACGGTTTGCAACGACACCACGATTTGCCACGGCGCCACGCCGCAGCAATGGGCGCATCTGACGTTCAAGTGCGACGGCTTCAACTCGCTGTTGTGGAAAGACTTGCGGACCGATACGAGCTCGAACCTGCAAGACTGGTACGTATCGCCCGAAGAGACCACGCGTTACGCGTTGACCGTCAGCAAGACGCGCGCCGACGGCACCGTCTGCACGGCCCACGACACGGTAACGGTTTACATCCGCGACACCGTAACGCCCCAGATTACGATTCACCGCATCGGCTACCCGACCACCGACACGACGGTCGTACCCGAATGCGGCGGCATGGAAGCCCGCTTCATCGCCGAGACGAAGTACGGCGGCGAACATCCGCGCTACCAGTGGACGATTAACGGCCGCGACATCAAGGGCGCCACCGACTCCGTCTTCGTAACGCACGACCTGACGAACTTCTGCTACGTCCGTTGTCGCCTGATCAGCGACGAAATGTGTTCGACGGCCGACGAGGTATGGTCGAATATCGTCATCGTCAAGATTGTTGAGAAGAACCGCGTGATGATTGACATCAACGCGAACACGGGTACCGACATCTGCGCCGACGACACCGTGATGTTCTACATGAGTACGGCCTACGAAGGTACGGCTCCGGTTTACCAGTGGTACCTCAACGACCGCGCCATCTCCGATTTGGACGGCGGCAAAGACCGCACGTGGATTCGCTTCCCGCTCAAGACCGGCGACCGCATCCGCGCCGTCCTCTACAACCCGAAAGACACGACCGAGTTCTGCCCCAACGGCGGTGCATTCACCAATAACCCGGCCAAGTCCAACGTACTGGTGATGAATGTGGTGCCGGTGGTAACGCCTTCGGTTGACATCGACTTCGGCCCGCGCGGCAATTCGATTTGCGAGGAAGAGGTCATCACGATGAAGGCCGTCAACATCAAGGGTAGCGGTTATTCGCCCGAGTTCGAGTGGTACATCAACGGTGCGCTCGAAGGCACGGGCACCTCGCTCAGCTATTCCAACTACGCTTCCTCGGCCAACAAGGCCGACACGCTGGCCGTACGGCTCAAGATGACGTCCTCGGCTTCGTGCGCCACGCCTTCGCCGGTATTCTACAAGGATACGATTCTCGTCATCCGTCCGTTGGCGGATATTGAAGTGACGCTGGATCCGACCGACAACATCTGCGCCCGGATCGTGAAAGAGCCCGTGGTATGGCAGCCCAACGGCAACCGCCTCAATTTCAGCGACGGCCAGATTTACAAGTACGGTGGCTGCGGTTGCTGGGTCAACGGTATCGTGGTTTCCAAGCAGCAGATCCAAGACAACGGTTCGGTTAGCTTCACGCCGGGCTATGTGGGCGACCACCGCATGATCGGCCTCTCCACGCACACGCGCGTCAGCGGCTACGGCAACGACTACGAATACGCGGCGCTCGATTACGCTGTTTACTTCAACATCCACAGCCTCGAAATCTACGAAAGCGGCACTTACATCGGCTCGTTCGGCCGTTACTATGCCGACGACCAGTTCATGATAGAGGTGGCCGACAGCGTGGTGCGCTACTTCCGCAACAACGAGCTGTTCTACACCTCCAAGCGCAAAGTCGATACGTGGCCGATGTACGCCAAGGCCGGTATGCACTGCATCGGCACGTGGGTTCCGAATATCTACGTCGAATACCGCGCCACGCAGCAGACCTTCACGGCGCACGTGACCAACGGCGGCACCGCCCCGCGTTACCGCTGGATGCTCAACGGCCAGCTCGTCAAGGACGCCATGATCGACAGCACGTTCAACGTCAAGGAAACGTCGCCGTTCACGTACTTGCGTCCGGGCGACGAGCTCAACTGCATCGTCACCTCGTCTTACGACTGCATCAGCCCGGCCCATGCGGACAACGAGGCGCAGGCCGAAGACCCGCTCCGCTTCGTGGCCAAGAAGAACTACGACGATGAAATCGAAGTGACGAACTACACGAGCGGTCAGCAGTACATCACGCCCGACACCTCGATTTGCTACGGCGACACCATCGTATTGCGCACGGGTCCGGGTGCCGAATTCAAGTGGGAATACCTGATGGCCGACGAATACGATACGACCTATATACTCGATAGCATCTACAAATACGATACCGTACCGTCCGCTTGGTCCGACAAGTTCTGGGTACCGGTTTGCGCGCCGGGCACGACGCTCGTAGTGGATGGCTATTGGGATTCGACGGCCATCGACTTCCGCCTCGACAGCACGTTACTGCGTGTAGAGACGGTGCCGTACCTCACGCGTAAGGCCTTGCCGATTTACGCCGACACGCTCAAGATCGCGCCTTCGCGCGCCGTCATCTACCGCGCTTGGGTAACCGATACCAACGGTTGCGGCGTCAACTTCCGTCGCGTTCAGGTCAATGTCTATGGCGAAATCAAGATGGACGTAGGCCCCGACAGCGT
>CAMXAS010000027.1 GCA_947179195.1 uncultured Bacteroidales bacterium | reverse complement strand
ATACGCACATCATCCTTATAAAATTGTTTTATCTTGACAACTTCTTTATCCTGCAACTTGCCATTCCCATCAACATCATAATTCAAAAACTCCAATATAGAATTTCCCGTAAACGCATTGTTTTTATCTGAAGTTGTTTTGGCCCGATATTCATCGTCTTTTATTTGAGATATATCAAAATCCCATCGTCCGAAACAGCTGAACGGTGCATAATAACTCGTCCGCATATCGCCGTCACCAACGGCATCGAAACTTTCGGATTCTACCTGCAAATTGATACGAACCCCCATGGGATGCGTCGCGCCTTTCGAATAGTAAATCTGAGTACTGTCCCTTACATGATTTTCCAACCATATCCATTGCCGAACGCCAGATTCGTTCACATAGGGTAATTTTATGCGGATGGCATCGCCGGTTGTGATAAAATCACGCAACACATACTCCTGCGTCATCGGCACTGTCGTGCTCTTCAGCTCGGTGGCCGTCGGGATACGATATGAGACATTTCCATTTACGATATTTCCAGCAAGATCGCAGGCATAAATATCTGGATAATTTTTGTTCTGTTTCCAACCAAGACGGTAACGGTCCCACGCATTGCACGAACGAAGATTATGGTAAAAGTTTTCCAATATCCCATAACCTCCCACTTCTGTAATAAACCTGCGGGCACCTGCTCCTCCCGCGCTGCCATTATGATAGTTATTTCCCCCCAACAAGGCATGACTGAATTCATGCGGTACGGTAAAACTGGTTAAAAAGTCGTAGGTACGCATACTCTGATAACAATTCGATTGTAGTTTTCCATTTTTCGAAGATAGTGCTGTATCAGACTGCCCAGCACCTATCGTTGTGGTCAGGCGGGAATTAACGCGATAAATGATAATCAAATTATCTATCTTGCCATCCGGCGTTTTATTTTTTTCCAAATAGTCGCCTGACCGTGTCCAAGCATCGAAATCGGCCGGAATACTAAGCCCTGTCGCGCTCTTCAAATTCGACTTGGACGCCAAAACATCCATCACTTTTATATCCGCATCATACTGACCAGTAAGCTCACTATAAGGAATTTGTATAAGGTTCGGATAATAATCCCCTGTAACCACGAGATTCCCAAACGAAGCATCATAAAAAAATTTGGTCATGACATTCGTCGGATAATAGAACTGCCCGGGAATGACTATGGATGGCACCGAGATGCGATCGTTTTCAGCATTTGCCGGTTCACTCCCCAACACATACACTTTTTTATCGAATAATTTATCGGCATTCGGCGGCATTTTACCGGCTACCCAAGACCCTGTCGGACTATTATAATCCGGATCGCCCGTTACCTCGGCAAATACGACCAAGACCTTGAGTGTTCCTTGCGTTGGAAGCCAACATCCATTACGGGAATCTTCACCACTGTAAGCATAAGCGTCCTGCGTCATCAACCCAACCAACAGGGTTATACCGCTGAGCCAACAGAATATAGAATATGTTTTCATAATTGAAATGGGTTAAGATTTTTACATAAATTTATCTTAGTGGGTACTCAGAGACAAAGAAACCATACCGGACGACAAAATATATAACAATCCGGATGATGGAACGGAACCTGCGGACGATGGCGGTAGGGGAAACGGGGGACAAACCGATGTCTCTATCACCGCCCGCAGGCGGATAGGGACCAGTTGTTTTTCCCAAGCAAGAAGAGGGTACGGTGCTGTTTCATGACCGTCGGTTTTAAATCTCAGATACAAATATACAATTTTTATCGTATCCCGCAAATTTCAGATAACCGACCGGGGGCGACAAGCCAAAGACGGAGCCGCGCCAAGATGAGGCATACGGCTCCGTCGGGCATAAAGATACTACTTCCAATAAATGCGGTCGGCCTTGTATTTGTCTTTGGGCTGATCCTCGCCCGTGGGGTAGCCCACCGGGATGACGCAGAGCGGCAGATGCGTGGAGGGCAGCGACAGGGCTTCCTGCACGAACTTGACGCGCTCCCGCACGGGATAAACGCCCGTCCATACCGCGCCCAAGCCCATGGCTTCGGCCGCCAGCAAAATATTCTCCGTGGCCGCCGAGCAGTCCTGCACCCAGTATTCGCGGCCTTCGCCGTCCAGCATATATTCCGCGTTGCCGCAAACGACAATGGCGGCCGAAGCCTGCGCCAGCATCTTGGCGTAGGGCAAGCCGTCCACCAACGCCTGCTTGCCTTCGGGTGTAGAAACGATATAGAACTCCCACGGCTGCGAATTGCGCGCCGTCGGGGCGGCCATACCGGCCTTGACCAAGGTTTCCAAATCGGCTTTCGACACTTCCTTGCCTTCTACGAAATGACGCACGCTCTTACGGTTGGCGATGTTGGCCAATACGGCTTCCGCCGTGTTCTGACCGTCGGCCTTGCAACCGCTGTTGCAGCAAGCCGTCATACCGGCCGCCACCAGGGCGAGACCGGCCACATACAGGCTGATGACGCCCGTTTTCAAGAAATTTCTTTTCATAACCTTCTATTTTGAGTGGCGACAAAGATACGATTTTACTTTGATTTGTGTATCTTTGCCCTTATGAAAACTGTAGTAAGCGGGGTACGCCCCACGGGCAGAATCCATTTGGGCAATTATTTCGGCGCCATGCGCAATTTCGTGCGTATGCAGCACGAATACGACTGCTATTTCTTTATCGCCGATTACCATTCGCTGACGACGCACCCGAACCCCGAAGCGTTGCGCGCGAACAATTACCATATCCTGGCGCACTACCTCGCCGCGGGCCTCGACCCCGACAAGGCCGTGATTTACACGCAAAGCGACGTGCCCGAAACGGCGGAACTCTATCTGTTCCTGAACATGAACGCCTATTTGGGCGAACTCTCGCGCTGCACGTCGTTCAAGGAAAAGGCGCGGCAGAACCCCGACAACGTGAACGCGGGTCTGCTGACCTACCCCACGCTCATGGCGGCCGACATCCTGCTGCACCGGGCCGACTTCGTGCCCGTGGGCAAAGACCAGGAACAGCACTTGGAAATGACGCGCACGTTCGCGCAACGGTTCAACCACGTCTATCATACCGATTTCTTCAAGGAACCGCAGGCGTTCAACTTCGGCGAGGCCTTGGTCAAGGTGCCCGGCTTGGACGGCAAGGGCAAGATGGGCAAGTCGGAGGGCGAGATGAACGCGATTTACCTGACCGACCCCGACGAGGTCATCCGCAAGAAGGTCATGAAGGCCGTGACCGACAGCGGCCCGACCGAGCCCAATCAGGAGAAGCCGGAAATCATCGCCAACCTGTTCCAACTGCTCCGCATCCTCTCTTCGCCGGAAGCCTATACGTTCTTTGACGAACAATACAACCAATGCCAAATCCGCTACGGCGACCTCAAGAAACAGTTGGCCGAAGACGCCATCCGTTTCGTTTCACCGCTGCGGGAACGCATCAACGCGCTCTTGGCCGACGAAGACCTGCTGAAGAAGACCCTGCGGCATGGCGCGGAAAGGGCCCGCGAAAGCGCTGTCAAGACGCTGACCGAGGTTCGCCATATCATCGGATTCTAAGTTATGATCAGCACCGCCAAAATACGGGAACGCGCCGTGCTCGTCGGCCTGGCCACCGATGAAGTCAGCGTGGAGAAAGAGCAGGAATACATCGACGAACTGGCGTTTTTGGCCGAAACGGCGGAGACGGACGTCGTGCGCACGTTCATCCAAAAGACCGGCTTTCCGCAAGGCAAATTCTATGTGGGGTCGGGCAAATTACAGGAAATAAAAGCCTTTATCGAAGACAACGACATCGATACCGTTATCTTCGACGACGAACTCTCGCCCGCGCAACTGCGCAACATCGAGGGCGAACTCAAACGCAAGGTGCTGGACCGCACCACGCTGATTTTAGACATCTTCGCCCGGCACGCCCGCACGGCCCACGCGCGGACGCAGGTGGAACTGGCGCAATACCAATACCTGTTGCCGCGCCTGACCGGCCTTTGGACGCACTTGAGCAAACAGCGCGGCGGCGTGGGGATGCGCGGCCCCGGTGAAAAGGAAATCGAAACCGACCGCCGCGTTATCCGCAATAAAATCAGCCTGCTCAAAGAACGCCTGGCCGAAATCGACAAGCAGAAAGCCACGCAGCGCAAACACCGCGAACAGCTCGTGCGCGTGGCCTTGGTGGGCTATACGAACGTGGGCAAATCGAGTTTGATGAACCTGCTGAGCAAGTCGAACGTCCTGGCCGAAAACAAGTTGTTCGCCACGCTGGACACCACGGTGCGCAAGGTGGTCATCAAGAACCTGCCGTTCCTGCTTTCCGATACGGTGGGCTTTATCCGCAAACTGCCGCACCACCTCGTGGAGTCGTTCAAATCGACCTTGGACGAGGTGCGCGAATCGGACATCCTGCTGCACGTGGTCGATATCTCGCATCCCGAATTCGAAGACCAGATGGACGTGGTGGCGCAGACGCTGAGCGAACTCGGCACGGCCGAAAAGCGCCATATCGTCGTGTTCAACAAGATAGACGCCTATACCTACGAAGAAAAGGAGCCGGACGACCTCAGCCCCGTCACGCCGCGCAACTACAGCCTGGACGACCTCAAAAAGACCTGGATGGGCAAGGCGCATACGCCCTGCTTTTTCGTTTCGGCGCACACCAAGGAGAACATCCCGGCCTTCCGGGAGTTCCTGTACGAAGAAATCAAGCGCATCCATCAGACGCGCTACCCCTACGACAAATTCCTATACGAAGAATACACCGAAACGGGCGAAATCGACGGATAAGCCCCACGGACGGCATAAAAAAAAGGCGGCCTTTCGGTCGCCTTTTTCCGTATCGCACTGCGCTTCTTAATAAACCTTGCCGCGGGCGGTCGAATAGTTTATCTTCAAAGCGTTGGCTTTTCTCAGTTCCACTTTCACATCGGTAACGATACCCATCTTGACCGTACGGTCGGCCTTGATGGAGGTGGTCAACAACGGGCGGTCCACTTCGTCGCGCGACAGACGTTCGGCTTCGACGAAGCCCATAATTTCCGACACGTTGGCCAACTGGTCGTTCAACTGGATACGCGGCTCGGTACCATACTTACGTGCATCAATGGGAGGTCCTACATAAATGTAGCTCACCAACGACTTCTTTTCCAATTTCTGCACTTCGCTGGCCACCGGCGGGATGATGCGCACGAACAGCGTAGCTTCACGCATGGTCGTAATTACCATGAAGAAGAACAACAACATGAAGATGATGTCCGACATAGAGCCGGTGTTGATTTCCGGCGTCTCTTTCTTGCCTCCTTTATTGAACTTTCCCATTATTTCGCTCCTCCTACATTAACGGCCGTGGGTTCCGCTTCCGATATGCTCACCGGAATGGCTTCCTGAATGGCTTTCTGCTGGTCGCCCTTCAAATCGTCGAACTTGGCGCCGAAATACTCCCGCGCCATCTCGTCCCGCAATTCGTGGAACGCAGCGGTCAGCTCATTCTGTACCTTGATATACATTTCATACGAGGTTCCCCGGTCGTTTTTCAAGGAAACGACGCCCTTGGATACCGGTACCTTGCCCAACAGCGGCACTTCCTTCATCGTCTTCTCGGACATCTTGCTGTTGTTCGACGGATTGGCCATGAACTCCTTGGTCATGTTCTTCAACATCGTGATATCGACGTTCTGATCCTGCACACGCAATTCGTCCTTGAACGAAACCAGCACCTTGAAAACATTGCGCTGGTGGATTTCAGGCTTCGGCGCATTGGGCGGCAACATGGCCGGCAAACGGCGCGCGATACCCAAGTCCGTATCGATCGATGATGTCAACAAGAAGAATGTCAACAACAGGAACGATATATCCGACATGGAACCCCCATTTACGGTAGGGCTTTTCTTTGCCATAGTTCTTACTTTTTAAAGAGTTTGGCGACTTCGGCGCCCAACAGCGCCACAATCGTGCCGAAGAAAAGAATGTAGAACATCAACATACCGCTTCCGATAAACTTGGAAGCCGATAAGGATGTACCCGTCTTTTCCAAAAAGGCCTCGCCTACATCGGTCGGCGACGAGCACAGGTACGCGACCAGATAAACGACCACCAACGCCACCACGGCATACAGCGTCGTTTTGGATCTACGGATGTTGTCGATGAACTGCGTGACGGCGAAATAAAGCAACGCCACCAACGCCACCACGAACAACGCGTAGGTCACGAACATGCCTATATTAACTAATGTATTCATTTCAGCGTGTTTTAAACTTTCTTTTTATAGCCCTCTTTCCCGCCGCGGCCAGAGGCGACGTGCCCGCCGGCGCATACGGCTCAACGAAACAGGCTTCTATCCTTATCGTTTGGAGGTGAATTTCACCATGATATCCATGAACGAAATGGAAGCGTCCTCCATCGAGTTGACCAAGCTGTCCACTTTCGCGCTCAGATAGTTGTAGAAAGTTTGTACGATGATGGCGACGATAAGACCGAATACCGTGGTCAACAAGGCCACCTTCATACCACCGGCCACAACCGTCGGGGAGATGTCACCGGCCGCTTCGATGTCGTCGAACGCCTGTACCATACCGACTACCGTACCCAAGAACCCGAGCATAGGCGCTATCGCGATAACGAAAGCAATCCAGGAGAGGTTCTTTTCGAGACGACCCATCGCTACGCCACCGTAGGAAACAACGGATTTTTCCATCATTTCCACGCCTTCGTCGGCGCGCAACAGACCTTGATAGAAAATGCTCGCGACAGGACCGCGCGTGTTGCGGCAAACTTCCTTGGCCGCTTCGATACCGCCGTTGGCCAAAGCGTCTTCAACGCGCTTGAGCAACTTTTCGGTGTTCGTCGTGGCAAGGTTCAGATAGATGATTCTTTCGATAATCAACGTCAGACCGATGATGAGCACCAACAGAATCGGGGTCATCCAGCCGGCACCACCCTGAATGAATTTTTCTTTCAAGGCCTGGTGGAAAGTCTTGGATTCCACGGCCAATTCCGTCGCGGCTTCCACGCCTTCTTCCAACGTCGCCTCAACGGCTTCTTCCGTCGCTTCGGCTACCGTTTCCTCTTGGGTCGCGGCCGCCTGGGCTTCATCCTGCGCCATTACCCAATTCGACGCGCCAAAGAAGAACATCGCGCCGATTGTGAGCATTCCCATTAATTTTTTCATAACAACTTTAGTTTAAATTTAGGTGAGTAAATTTGTTTGTCTTTGTTTTGGCGGAGAGATAGGGATTCGAACCCTAGAAGCGCTTTTGACGCTTACACACTTTCCAGGCGTGCGCCTTCGACCACTCGGCCATCTCTCCGAAAATCCACATTCACAGCGGAATAGCAAATCATTCCGCGCGATGCCCCTTTTTTAAAGGTTCGCTAATATACGACATTTTTTTGAATTTACCACTTTCCCCAATCGGGCAACGCGAACTGTTCCGGATAACGCGCCGTGACGTGCGCGTAGGTCTCCATCAGGTAACGGCTGTCGGCTTCGAGATCGCCGCTGACCGGCATCGCGCCCACAATGCGGCATTCCTTTTCCTTATAGTCGATATAGCCCACATAGACCGGCAGACCGGCGGCCTGCGCGATGTAGTAAAAGCCTTTCTTCCAATGCGGATTGCGACGGCGCGTACCCTCGGGCGTCAAGATGAGCGCCATCCGGTCGTGCGTCTGCAACAGGCGGACGGACTGCTCCACGGCGCGCCCGCCTCCCCTGCCGCGTTCCACGGGCAGGCCGCCCAAGGCCTTGAGCAAACCGCCTATCGGGAAACGGAAAAACTCTTTCTTAATCAGGAAGCGCGCCGGCAAGCCCTTCGTCCAAAACGCCAGGCGCCCGATGACGAAATCCCAATTGCTCGTATGCGGCGCCACTATCAGCACGTAGCGGCGTTCGGGCGGCACGAAGGCCTCCACCCGCCAGCCGAAACAACGCAATATAAAAGCCGCTATCTTTTTCATAAGCTTAGAACGGATAACCGATGCCGAAGTTGAAAACCAAGTCTTTGCCCACCAGCCGTTCCACCACCCAACGCTGTCCCGTTGGCTGGGCCGGGCTGTAAAGCGGAATCCCCATATCGACGCGGATAATGAAGAAATTGAAGTCGTAGCGCAGGCCGAAGCCCGTGCCGAACGTCATGTCCTTGTAGAACTTGTTGAACTGGAACAGCCCGCCCTCGAATTCGGGGTTGTCCTTCAACAGCCAGATGTTGCCGGCGTCGAGGAAAACGGCGCCTTTCAAGCCCGCGATAATCGGAAAGCGCTGCTCGAGGTTCAGGATAATCGTCATATCGCCCAAGCGTTCCATGCGGTAGTTGTTCGGGTTGGAATAACTACCGGGGCCCACCTGGTAGAGCGGCCACGCGCGCAGGGTGGTGCTACCGCCCGCGTAAAAACTCTTTTCGTAAGGCAGGGACTGGGCGTTGAGATAACTGTAGCCGACGCCCACCAACACGCGGAACACCAAGGCCGCGTCCTTGCCGAACACGAAATGGTGCTTGTAGTCCATATCCATGCGCGCGTACTGCGAGAACGGCAAGCCGAACACCTGGTACTGGCCGTTCGCGTTCTTCTGCGCGCCCACGGCCTTGGCAATGCCGTAAAGCAGATTGCCGGCCGTTTCGGCATTGAAACGGAAGAAATTGAAGTCGGTGCTTACGCCCGGCTTTTGATCGCTGTAAACCAACTGATACCGCCAGTCAAAGATGAAATGGTCTTCGTACTGGTATTTCAACCGCAGGTTACTCGTGCTCAACGCATTCAGGTTCTCTTGGAACCACGGGCTGACGCGCAGCATCTGCACGGTATTGATTTCGATGGGGTTGAACGTCTGCGAGAACCGTCCTTTGCGCCAATTGTAGCCCCAGGTGGCCAAGAAGATACCGCGGGCGTATTCCACTTTGTCCTGATAACTGTAACTGAGCGATATCGTACTCTTGGTGCGGAAGGCCTTCGCGCGGCGTTCCAACGAAAGCGGCGCCAGCAGCGTGGGGAAATCGATGCTGACCTCGCCCTTGACCTCGAACGTGTTGAGGAAACTGCGGTTACGGTCGTTGTCGAACGTGGACTGCAATTCGTACATCCCCCTCAGGCGGATGTTCAGGATTTCGCCGCCCCGGAACAGATTGCGGTCTTGGAACGTGACATTGGCGGCCACGCCCGGCATGAAGCCCGAAGAGGTCGTCAGCTCGGCCTCGGTACTCAAGCCGAATTTCTTGCTTTCCACGAGGTCGATGCGGCATTCCAGCTTGTTGTTCTCCTCGTAGGACAGCGTGGAGTCGTAGGGCTTTTCGGAAATGCGGATGTCGGTATAGCCGAAAATGCGCAAATCGTTCAAGTTTTCGTAGGAACGCGACACTTCGTCGGCCCGGAACAAATCGCCCTCGGCCAAAAACGTCTTCTGTACGAGCGTGGACGGCTTGACCTTGGGTTTATGGCGGCGCGTTTCCATCTGATCCGTGATGATGAGATAGAAGGGCGGCCCCTCCCGGCGGCGCCGGCCCCGTCCATAGGTATCGCGGTAAACCAACGTGTCGAGGGCGGGCAAACGCAAGGCGTCGGGCGTCGACACGCGCGGCTGGAAATACACGTCGTCGATATAGTATTTCTTGTGGGGCAGATAGAGGTAACGCCCCAAACTATCGGTTTCGGCCGACTGCACGCGGCGCAGGTTCAGCGTCACATCCATTTCGTGGTCGCCCAACGCGCTATCGACACGGTAAGATATATACTCTTTGTTGAATGCGAAATAGCCCTCGTTCCGCAGGATGCCGGTAATGCGTTCGCGCTCCTTGTCGAGCGTCTCCACATCGTAAATCTGCCCTACTTCAATCAGCGAGGGTTGCGGATGCTCCGCCAGGACGGCGGCCACGCTGTCGTCGCGGATGACGCTCTTGAACGAGCGCAGGCGGTAGGGTTCGTTCAGCACCGCCGTATAACGCACCTTGACTTTGCGTTCCCGCTTGCCGATATGCTTGACTTCCACCGAGAAATCGGGTTCGAAATAGCCTTTGTTGCCCAAATAGCGGCGCATACGGTCCAGCGACTGGTCGATGGTGAGGCTGTCGAAGGCCACGGGCGGTTCGCCGTTTTCGCGCAATTTGCGGTTCCACCAATTGTTGACGGAGTCTTTCGCGCTGCTGTACAGCCCCAACTTGATGCGGATGCCGAGAAAACGGCTGTTGGGTTCCTGTGTGATGAGGCCGGCCAGATTCTTGGGTGCTATCCGCTTGTCTTTGGCGCGTTTGCCGGCTTCCTGCTCTATCCGGACCCGGTTGGCGACCAACAGACTCTCGTCTTCCGGCAGTTTCCGAAGCCCCGAACAGGCCGTCAGGAACATTGCCGACAAGAGCAACAAGCCATATTTATATCGTCCAACCTTCATGGATATACCGTTATGCCGTCCAGTCCTCCGCCACCGGGAATTTTTGCCGGTAGGCGGCCAAAGCCTGCCATTCCAAGGCCACGCAAACCGCTTCCTCGCGGTCGCCGCCTTCCCAAAGCACCTTGCCTTTGGGCGAGACCGCCATCGAACAACCGCCATGCGCCAAGCCCTGCGCATCCTCGCCCACACGGTTGACGCCGAGCGTATAGGCCATATTCTCCACGGCCCGCGCCTGCAACAACAGCCGCCAATGCGCGATGCGGGCGGTCGGCCACGAGGCGGGAAACAAAGCCACATCGTAAGCGTAATCGGGATCCGAAGCGGCGCGCACGAGCCGGTTGCGGCAATAGTCCGGAAAACGCAGGTCGTAACAGATGCTCGGCAGCACGCGCCAACCCGCTATCTCCACCGGCTCGTGCGGCGCGCCGGGCGCGTAGTCGCGCTTTTCCGTACCCAGCCCGAAAAGATGCCGTTTGTCGTAATGGGCCTCACTGCCGTCGGGACGCACCCACCACAGCCGGTTCACCGCGCGCCCCGCGCCGTCGCGCGTCGCCGTGCGGGCGGCGCCCGGCCCCCCGCGGGTTGGCGGCCCCCGGCCCCGCCCCCCCCCCCCCCCCACCCCCGCCCGCCCCGCGCGCCCCCTCTCTCCC
>CAMXAS010000026.1 GCA_947179195.1 uncultured Bacteroidales bacterium | reverse complement strand
CTTATCTCAATAAGCCCATTTGAGCCAAATCGCGCCCCAGGAGAAACCGGAGCCGAAGGCGCAAATCACGAGGTCATCGCCTTTTTTGAGTTTATTTTCCCATTCCCACAATAGCAGCGGTATCGTGGCCGCCGTCGTATTGCCGTATTTCTGAATGTTGATCATGACCCGTTCCGACGACAGTTCCATGCGGCGCGCCACGGCGTCGATAATCCGCAGGTTGGCCTGATGCGGCACGAGCCACGTCTTGTTCGGATCCAAATGGTTGCGTTTCATAACGGCTTCCGCCACATCCGCCATCTTGACGACGGCCCATTTGAAAACGGGCTGTCCTTCCTGATAGACATAATGCAGGCGTTTGTCGATGGTCTCGTGCGTGGGCGGCATCAACGAACCGCCGGCTTTCATATGCAGATGCACGCGGCCACAGCCGTCCGTGCCCATTTCCTCATCCAAAACGCCATAGGCCTCGGTGGAGGGTTCCAACAGCACCGCGCCCGCCCCGTCGCCGAAAATGGGACAGGTGGCCCGGTCGGTATAGTCGATGATGGACGACATGACTTCCGCGCCCACGAGCACGACTTTCTTGTAGCGGCCGGACTCCACGAAACGGGCGGCCGTCGATAGCGCGTAAACGAAGCCCGAACAGCCGGAAGTCAAATCGAAAGCAAAGGCGTTCTTGATGCCCATCTTGTCGCAGATGATGCAGGACGTAGCGGGGAAACGCATATCTGGCGTTACCGTCGCGCAAATCAACAAATCCACCTCTTCGGGTTTGGTGCCCGTCTTGGCAAACAGATTCTTGACCGCTTCCACGCCCAAATCGGACGTCGCCTTACCCTCTTCGCGCAACAGACGGCGTTCCTTAATCCCGATGCGGGTCATAATCCACTCATCGGTCGTATCCACCATCCGGCTCAGCTCGTCGTTGGTCAGTATATAATCGGGAACGTAGCCCCCGACCCCTTTGATGACGGCGTGTATCTTTTCCATACCTCAGTTGCTCACGTATTGCTCAAACATGAAGTTGATCTTCTCTGTCGTCTTGTTTTCGAACATGCTTCTCGACTGCAACACCATGTTCTTGATGGCGGTCGGACTGGAAATGCCGTGCCCCAGCACCACGGGCGCATTCACGCCCAGGATGGGCGACCCGCCGTACAGTTCGTAATTGAGCCGGTCAATCAACGGATCCGAGAAATGACGTTTTTGGAACAAACGGTAAAACGTCTCTATCTGCTTGATCAGGATATTGCCGACAAAACCGTCGGTCACGAACACATCCGCCTTGTTCTTGAACAAATCGCGCGGCTCCATGTTGCCTACGAAATGAAAATAAGGCGTGTCTTTCATGAGTTTGAAAGCCGCCTGACACTGGAGGTTGCCCTTGCCGTCCTCCGTACCCACGTTCAGCAAGCAGACCCGGGGTTCGGCTATGCCCAAAACCGTTTGGGCGTAGATGCTGCCCAGCATCCCGAACTGCAACATGACATCCGGTTTGGCGTCCGGCGTCGTGCCGATGTCCAGCACGACACTGTCGGGCCCTTCCTCCTGCGGAATCGTCGTGGCCGTACAGGGGCGAATCACACGGTCGATGGTGCGGACGATACTGGCGGCTCCGGCCACCATCGCGCCCGAATTGCCGGCGCTGGAGAAAGCATCGAGTTGCTTGGCGACCAACATTTTGAAACCGACGGCAATGCTGGAGTCCGGCTTGGCTTGAAGCGCCCGTAACGCCTTTTCCTCCATCGTGATTTGCGTGGGCGTATGCACGATTTCGAAACGTTCCGCCGCGACGCCGCGTTTTTGCAGACCCGCCCGGATAACGCTCTCGTCCCCGAGCAGCACGAGCACGTCGTCACCGATATGCGGCAAGGCCGCAATGGCACCGTCGAGCGTGTGGTCGGGCACGAAATCGCCGCCCATAATATCCAGCCCTATTCTCATTTGAAACAGCGACAAATAAGACGAATCGCCTATTATGCGTTAGGCGTCATTTCGATGGCCTGTTTGCCACGGTAGTAGCCGCATTCGGGGCATACATGGTGGTACAGAACGGCCGCACCGCAATTGCTGCAGGTGGACAGCTGGGGAGCCGTCAACTTATCGTGCGTTCTTCTCTTGCGCGTTCTCGTCTTGGAGAATCTCCATTTAGGATTAGGCATAACAATTTATATTTTAATCGTTAAACATTCAGTTCTTCAAACTACGCAACACGGCCAAATTGTCTTCCGACAACGCGCCCGCCGGCTTTGTCCTCTCCGGCGCGCCCATGCGTTCGACCACCGCGGCGTTGCAAGTGGAGCGTCCGGTTTCGTCTTCCGGACAGAACATCTGAATCGGCCGCTGCAAGGCCACCGTTTCGTAGAGATACTGGCTCAAATCCAGCTTATCCCGATGTTCTTCCACCCACCAAAGATTGTCTTCGTCTTCCTTTCCGTCGGTATCGGCCGTAAAACGGACAATGACCTCATCCTGAAAGGCTACCGGACAATCCAATTCATTCAGGCAACGGTCGCAGGCGGTTTTGAACCGGCCCGCGAAGTCGAAATGCAGACGCATCAAACGCTCCGTGCGTTCCAACGTCAAATCGACCGTCACATCCGCCTGACGGATATCGCCTTCCGGAAAGCAGGCAAAGAAAGCGTCGTCCAACCGGTACCGGAACGTGTGCCTGCCCATGGACAAGCCCGCAAACGACAACATATAATCCCCCAATGCCTTCACACTTTTCGGAATTAAGCCTGCAAAGTTAAACTTTTTTCTTCAGATTTACAACTTAGCCGCGCCGATGGCCGGACGGCAAGACCGCCGTCTCCTCCACATCGAATTCGTCTTCGATTTCGCCGAAAATCTCCTCCATCAAATCCTCCAGCGTCAGCATGCCCGAAACGGCCCCGTTGCCGTCGAACACGGCGGCGATACTCAGGTGCTTCTCTATCATTTCCTTCAACAGCATCCCGGCCGCCGTGGTTTCGGGCACCGCGTGAATCGGGCGGATGAGTTCCGCAACGGAGGTCGGCGCCGGGTCGCGGAACAAATCGTAGGCATGGACGTATCCGGCAATCTTTTCCGGACTTTCCTTATAAATCAGGATTTTGGAGAATCCGGTCTGCGTGAACAGCCGCACCAGTTCGTCCAAGGGCGTGTCGAAAGAAGTCCGCACGATATCCGCCGCCGGCACCATGCAGTCGCGCACCTTGGATTTGCGCAAGCCCATCACGTTCTGCACCATACGCCCCTCCTCGCTGTATTCGGGCGAGGCGTCGTAGTTCTCCCGCAAATCGTTCAGCGATTCCTCCACCACCTCGTCGGCATAATCGTCGGCGGAAGCGACGGCGGGACGTTCCGCCCTTATCAGGCGGCCGATGCCATACGTCAGCGGATAAAGCAAAGTATAGGGAACAAGCCATATCAAGACGGTGACCTTGAGCGTCGGCAACGGGTAGAGGCGGAACAGAACGCCGGCCAAGCCCCAGGCCACGGCCACGAACACGGCCAAGCCGCCCAACAGATACCAAACGTCGGGGAAAACCCGCATGAGCGCGCCGATATAGACCGCCGCACTCAGCACCTGCCCCATACGCAGGAACACGGGAAAGGCCGCCGGTTGCCCGGCCACCCACACGAAGCAGCGCGAAAGCCAGGACGACGAGCCCCGCTCGATTTCCATCTGCAGGTTGTTGAGCGCCTTGTAGGCCGCCGCACTGCCGTTAATCAAGACGGCGGCCGCCAACGCGCCTATCATCCAGTCGATGCCGCAGGTTTCCATGGCCTTCGGATGCTATGGCTACAAAATGACGCCGCGCGGACGGCGCAGGCGGACATCGTTCATTTCCTCGTCCGAATCGAAGCCGTCGCCTTCCAGAATCAGGCCGGGACTTACCTTGCGCACATGCACGTCGGAATAAATCTTGCGCGTCTGCTGATTCCAATACAGGGCCTCCGTATAGAGCGTGTCGCCGTTGCGGTAGTCCTTGACGACGACGTTGCCGTAGAACTTCATCATCCGGTCGTCCTGAATGTTGATGGCGGAATCGGAAACGAGGTCGACGTTCGTTTCCCCGAACTCGTTGAGGAAAATCGAATGGACGCCCGTGGGAAAGATTTGCGTGCCCTTTTCGTCCGAATAGTTGTACATCAACGGCGATTCCATCGTCATCTGCACGCGGCCGGAATCGGTAAAGGCGGACACGGAATTATAGACCGCCTGCACCGGGGCGTTTTCCGGGTCGTCATACGGCAAACCCTTGTGGGCGGAACGGCAGGAAAAGGCGAGAACGGCCGTCAATCCCAATACGGCCGTTCCCAACGTTAAACGTATCGTCTTCATAAGCGTCGGACTACCGCGAACGAATCGTCGTCGTGGCGCGGAACCAGCAGTCTATCGTATAGCTTTCGCCCTCTTTGTAACCGAACGTGAACAGGTCGTCGCCGGAGGGGAAATAGGCCCGGTAGGTCGAAATCAACTTGTCGGCCGTTTCCGCGATGGACGGATCCACCTGTTTGGCCTTGATATAGGTATCGACCGCCACCCAGTAAGCCGCACGCTGGGAAACCTGCGATTCCGTGCCGCAAGCCTTGGCGCCGGCAGCATATATATTACCGAGCACCAGATAGGCGCGGCCGCTTTCCGGATTGATTTCAATCGCCTTCAGACAGGCCGCACGGCCGTTGGCATACTGGTTCGTATTCTGATAGGAGTCGGCCAACAGCAGATAGGCGTTGACTTTCTCGTTGTCTTTCTCCAAAGATTCCTCCTGACCCTGGATGTAGTTGATGGCCGTCTGGTAGTCTTTCTTCGCATAGCACATCTTGGCCATGAGGTAAGCGGACTGCGGCGTCGGCGCAATCGCGTGCAGGGCTTCGGTCATCTTGAAGAAGATGTCGGAATCGGTGCAACCGCGCTTATCCAACATACCCGTGGCTTTTTTGAGGAAATCGGCGTTGTCCTTGTTGTCGTCGAATTTCTTTTCATACAGCGGCACGAGTTCCACGCACGTGGCATAGGGTTCGAGCAACGCATCGAGGCCGACCATGGCTTCCTCTATTTTCTCGTCGTCGGGCTTGGCGGCCTGGAAAATATCCAAGAGCGCGCTTCCCTGTTCGTAGGCTTCGATAATCTCGTCCTTTTCGGCCTGCGAAGCCTTATAGGCGTCGATGACGGTACGCAGGTAGAGGAAAGGAATCGCATAGTTGCGCACTTCCTTTTCGTCGGCCATCGCTTCGAGGAACAAGGCGCGGGCGCCCGCGATATCATCCGGCAGATAGGTCCGCATATCGCTCGCCTTCTGTCCCTTGCAATAGGACGGTTCGCCATAGTATTGCATACGCAAATCCCACAGCTGCATCAACTCGTCGATGTACTGCTTTTTGGCTTCCGGATCCGACGTCTTGGCAATCATCTGTTTGAGGATGACGTTACCGCGGATATACGTGTTTTTGGACGTATTGGGGCAGTACTGCAACACCTCTTTCCAAGCCGGATAGGCGTCCACATAGGCTTTTTGCTTGTAGAACTCCTGATAGATGGAGAGGTTCTTGATACATTCGATGCTATCTTCCGGCGTCGCGCCATACTTCTGGGCCGACAGGGGCGCCGCCATCAGGACGGCCACCGCCAAGAAAACCAGTTTTTTCATGATATGTTTGTATTTATATATTTTACACTAATCGTATTTCCGCTTCACGAACCACGTCTCCACCGACGAGAAACCGACGCCGATTTTGAAATAGTTCTCCGCAATCTGCCCGGCCTTGACGCGCCCCATATGGCCGTACTCCAAGCCGACGTTTATCATCGAGCGGCTCCGGCGCACCGGGATGCCCACGCCGAGGTTCACGGCGTAACCGTCCAAATTCTTATGGCCGTAATCGGCATAATAAGTCTCGTAGCGGCCGCCGATACGGTAGGCCACGCGCCGCATGGCGGAAGCGCTTTGGTAATTGGGCTTGAGCTCCATACCGGCCGCCACCCGGAACGTGTTGCGGAAATAATCGTAGGCCTCTCCGTATTCCCGGTACTGCGACCACCACGCATACGTAAAATCGACGCCCACGAGCCAGTCGCTGTGGTCGTCGTAGGAGACGCCCACGCGCAACTTGCCGGGGATGACGACCTCGCCCTTGCGCTGCGGCCTGAAAAAGGCCGTGTCCCTGGCCGCATACGTATAGTAGGACGAGCCCATCGTGCTCCGTTTGGCATACATCGTCGTGGCCAGACTGTACGAAGCGCCGATGCTCAGGTGCCCGTGCTTCAACGGTTGGGCGTACTGCACGCCCACATCGATGGCCAGGCCGTTCAAGCGCGTGTGGGTCAGCACATGGGAACCCGCGGCCCCCGAGGTAAGGCTGTCGTTCTTGAACGAGAGCGTATAGATTTCCTCTATGCTGCCGAACTGGTAATTCAGGTTGATGCCGACCGCCACCGGCCCCCAGCCGAAGGCGTTGCCCCAACCGAAACGGTTCAGGCCGCCCGTCCCCTCGTGTACCATCTGCGTAAGGCCGATATGCGCGTCATCGCGGCTCCGGATATCGGAGGTGGAGTAAGCCACTTCGGTATAAGGCAACAGATAGACGCCCATTTTCCACCATTTGAACACCGGGAAATAGAACTCCATATTGCCCAAGCCGCCGCCCGTACTCTGGTTGCGTAGCGTCTGCCCGTCCACATCCTGCCGCAGCCCGTTCATATTCAAATAGAAACCGATGTCGAACATGACGCTCAGCGTATCGACGCCAAGCTGGTAAGAGGCCGGATTCCACGGGCTGACTTCACGGTGGCCCGCAAGCCCCGTGACCACACCGCCCATCCCCATGGTGCGCGCGTTGAGATAAGGCACTTCCCGACCGACGCCCAAAGCGGAATACGGCGAAAGGACGCCGATTTGCGCACGGGTCTCCCGCAGGTTTCCCAGCAGAAAACAGCACACGCATACCGCCAGGAAGCGACCGGTTTTATTTGTTATAGTCCAATATCTCATTCAATCCGACGAGCACCAAATTAGGCTTCGCAAATATCCTCTTTTTTGGCGAAAATTCAAAATAGCCGGCGTCGCCGCCCGTCAACACGACGGGGATGGCGCCGCAATCGTTCCGATAGCGGCGGATAAAGCCTTCCAGCTCGTGCCGAACGCCCTCGACGGCCCCGCACCGCAAGGCCGTTTCCGTGTCGTGAACCGCCACCGGCACCGGCCATGCGGCGGCCTGCCAGTCCAAATCCACCTGCGGCAGCGCGTGCGTGAACGCGTGCATGGCCTGCGCCCGCATATAGACCCCGGGGGCTATCGCACCCGGCTCCAGGCAACCGTCCGCCCGCACCAAATTGTAGGTGATGCACGAGCCCATGCCGATGCCCAAAACCGTCTGCCGCGGATATAAACAACTGAGCGCCACGCCTATCGCAAGCCTGTCCCGCCCCAAGGCGGCCATATCGTAAGCCGTATGCACCGGGAAACGCCAATCCGGACGGAAACGGTCCCATATCAGAAACGGCATATCGGCCGTGGCCGCTTCCACCCAGTCGGGCATCCCCGACACCGTGGATAAGATGCCGCCCTCTATCGCGTAGGCCTGCCGCAGGCGGTCCAAATCGTCCCGCCGCCAGGCGTCATACGCGCGGACCTCCACGAGCCGCTTGCCGTCGAAAACGCCCGCCTTGACCTTGGTGTTGCCGATGTCCACGACGAGTTTCATACGAGAATCCGCCTGATTTTTTCCGACAGCACGCGGCGCACCGCCTCGCACTCCTTTTTATATTGCAGGCATTGCAGACAGTCCTCCTCGCTCAGGTCGGCGGCCTTGAGCCGGTCGGCCAACGCCCGCTCGGTCTTTTCGATTTGCCGCAACTTGAAATTGGCCAGCGTCTCCAGCACCATCCGGTTCAGAATCCGCGCATCGGCCGCCGTCGGCACCCGGATGAGTTTCTTTTCCCAAACCGGGCTGATTTCGTGCGGGTTGTAGGTAATATCGACGATGCGGTTCTTGACGGCCTCGTCTTCCATCGCCATCAAATCCTCCAAGGTGGGCACGTATTGATTGTTTTCGGCCACCGACTTCTGGAAAACCGACAGAATCCGCTGGTTGACCGGGTCGGAGAACTGCAGTTCGTCTTCCTCCAATTCGCGCAACACGTACAGCCCCACCATCATCGCCTCCTCCAACTCGTTGCCCTCCTCGTCGAGGAAACACTGCGTCGTGGTCTCGCGCCCGTGGCTGATGAGCAAACGCAAAATGCTGCGTTCCAACGTATCGTCACGCTGTTGCTCCAGTTCCAGCGCGTCGGTCTGCTGCTGGGCCGCCGAAAGCCGGTCGGTCAGTTGGTCCGCCGCAGAAGCCGTCTCGGCAACAGCCTCCGCTTCAGCCTCCGATGCCCCCGCGCGCCGTTCGCCCTCGCGCAGTTTCTGTTTGTAGCGTTGCCGCAACACCTTGTTGAGCCGGCTCACCAAATCGGCCTCCTCGATATGCAGGATACGGCTGCACTCCTGAATATAGACGGCCCGGTAGATTTCGTCGGGGATGAGCGCGATGCTCTCGACGATGTCCTCGATGAGCGCCGCCCGCTTAATCGGGTCGTCGCCGATTTCCTTGAGCAACAGCTGGGTCTTGAAACGGATGAAATCGACGGCCTGCTCGTTGAGATAGGCCGTAATCTCGTCTATGCTGTGGGTGCGGCTGAACGAATCGGGGTCGTGCCCGTCGGGAAACAGGACGACGCGCACGTTGAGGTTGTGCTCCAACAGCATATTGATACCGCGGAACGAGGCCTTGATGCCGGCCGCGTCACCGTCGTAGAGTATCGTGATGTTGCGCGTGAAGCGCGACACGAGCTTGATTTGGTCCTGCGTCAAGGACGTGCCGGACGAAGCCACGACGTTCGTGATGCCGGCCTGATGCAACGAAATGACATCGGTATAGCCCTCCACGAGGTAGGCCATATCCTTGGCGATGATTTCGCGCTTGGCCTGGAAGATGCCGTAAAGGACTTGGCTTTTGTTGTAAATGACCGACTCCGGCGAATTGACGTACTTGGCTTTGGTCTTCTCGGTCAGGAGCACGCGGCCGCCGAACGCGATGACGCGCCCGGACAGGTTGTGAATCGGGAACATGACGCGCCCGCGGAAACGGTCGTATAGCTTCTTTTGGTCGTTTTCCAGCGACAACCCGACCTCCACGAGCAAATCCTTGGAATAGGCCTGCTTGACGGCGGCCTGCGTCAGCGCGTCCCAGGCCTGCGGGCTGTAGCCCAGCGAAAAAGCCTCGATGGTCGCATCCGAAAAGCCGCGCTCCCGGAAATAAGGCAACCCGATACGCTGCCCTTCGTCCGTCTTCCAGAGCTGTTCCTTGAAAAAATTCTCGGCGAAGGCGGAAAGCTGCATCAGGCTTTCCCGATGGTTCATCTGCTGAATCTGCTCGGCCGAACGGGGTGCCTCGGCAATCGTGATGCCGTATTTGCGCGCCAAAGCCTTCAAGGCCTCCGGATAGGTCAGCTGGTCGTGCTCCATGAGGAAGGAAACGGCGTCGCCGCCCTTGCCGCAACCGAAGCACTTGTAGATACCCTTGGCCGGCGAAACGATGAACGAGGGCGTCTTCTCGTTATGGAACGGACACAGGCCGATAAGGTTCGTGCCACGCCGCTTGAGCGTCACGAAATCCCCTACGACCTCCTCGATGCGCACGGCATCCAATACCTGCTGTTTGACCTCGTCCGTTATCATATTCCACTAACCGTTGTGCAAAAGTAGAATTTTTTTCGTACTTTTGCACTTGTCTTCGGTTTCAAGCCGAGTCCATCTTCAAGCGGCAGTAGCTCAGTTGGTAGAGCGCTAGCTTCCCAAGCTGGAGGTCGCGGGTTCGAGACCCGTTTGCCGCTCAACGTAAAACATTGGAAATTAAAGCCTCGCTCTGTGAGCGGGGCTTTTGTGTTTTTCCAAACAGATACACTTTTGCGGCCATTTGTTTAATCATTGTTCAATCATTTTTTTTCAAACGGATACACTTTTGCGTACCTTTGCAGTTAGACAAAATATCTTATTTGTTATTTCCAACTATTATTAATATCTTTGTTGCATGAAAGTGCCGGAATACACAAGCTGTATCTCTTGCACTATAATAAGGAACACAGGGATACCCTCCGCGGTATCCCTTTTCTTTTTAACATACCGCAAATGAAAACCGCCACGACGATAGACGAGCAACTTGCTTTGCTGAAACAAAGAGGTATGTTAATCCCAAACGAGGATAAAGCCAAAGAAATTCTATTAGATATTGGCTATTATCGTCTCGGTTTTTATTGGTTCCCCTACGAAAAAGAGAGCCCCGCAAACAATGTGCGAGAGCATCAGTTCAAACCGGGAACTTCCTTTGACCAAATCATCGCACTTTACTATTTTGATCAAGATTTAAGATGTATTCTTTCGCCCTATTTATATAGGATTGAAATCAACTTAAGGACGTTCGTGATTTATACGGCCTCCAATCTTTACAAAAGCAATCCGACATGGTTTGCCGACAGCCGTTGTGTATCCAATAAATTCATTGAATATGTGGCATCTCGTTATCCTACCATTAAGAATAACGAAACCATCAAACGCCATCATCAGAACCATAGGAACGATTGCTATGCCCCAGCTTGGAAAACGCTCGAATACATGACATTTGGCGACATCCTTTATCTGATAGCGAATTTAAAAGACGATAATCTACGCCGAAAGATTGCAGAGCATTATCAACTCCGGAACATAAAGGTTTTTGAAAATTATATGAATACCATCCGACTGATGCGCAACCTCTGTGCCCATGGACACCACATCTACGACCTAAATTTACAGAAATCCATCAAAGTCGGACCGATTTCCGCCATAAATGAAGATAGACGACGTCACAATTTAACAGGAGCTTTATTAGTCATCTTTTATATCCTCCGAACTATTTCCGAAAATAGGGCGGCCGACATGAAAAAACGTATTGTGGAATTAGTTTCTAACCCAAATACGGATTCAATAAGAGATATTATCGGGAATATTCAAACCGAGATACT
>CAMXAS010000025.1 GCA_947179195.1 uncultured Bacteroidales bacterium | reverse complement strand
CCCCGCGGACGGTAAAATATTATTGGTTATGGCACAATCATTCGAACAACTGCTGGAACTTGTCAACAAACAGATAGCCGGACTGCCCGCTTTTCAGCGCGCCCCGCTCCGGCTGTACGAACCGGCTGTATATACTATGGCCTTGGGCGGCAAACGCATCCGTCCCGTATTGGCTTTGATGGCCAGCCAGTTGTTCGGGGGCTCGGCGCAGGCGACCTTAGGGCCGGCCATCGGCTTGGAGGTGTTTCATAACTTCACGCTCCTGCACGACGACGTGATGGACCATGCCGATATGCGGCGCGGCCAGCCCACGGTGCACGCGAAATGGGACACGAATACGGCCATCCTGACCGGTGACGCGATGTTCGCCGTGGCGGTGCGGCTCATGATAGGCGCGCCGGCCGGCAGCCTCCGCGCCGTGATGCAGGCGTTCGAAGCCTTGGCCGTGGGCGTGTGCGAAGGGCAGCAGTACGACATGAACTTCGAAACGCAGGCGGACGTGAGCATGGCGGAATATATGGAGATGATACGGCTCAAGACGGCCGTATTGATAGCCGGCGCCTTGCAGATCGGCGCGCTTGCGGCCGGCGCGCCCGCCGGTTCGGTGGCCCACCTCCATGCGTTCGGCACGCAAATAGGCCTGGCGTTCCAGTTGCAGGACGACTTGTTGGACCTCTACGGCGACGAAGCCAAGTTCGGCAAGAAAATCGGCAGCGACATCCGCGAGAACAAAAAGACCTACTTATATCTCAAAGCCTTGGAACTGTTGCCCGCCGAGGACGCCGCCGCGTTGAAGACGGCTTTCGCCACGCCGACGCAGCCCGATAAAGAGGCCGAAAAAGTGGCGTTCGTCAAGTCGCTTTACGATAGAATCGGGGTCAAACGTCATGTGGAGGCCGCCATTCAAGCGATGTTCAAGGAAGGGGAGGCGCATCTGAACGCCATTCCCCAGTCGGAAATCGTGCCGGAGGCCATGGAAATCCTCAAGCAGTTTACGGCGCGTCTGTTGATGCGGGAGTATTAGGATAGCGACGCCAACTTTTCTTGCAGCGCGGCCCATTCGTCGGTTTTTTGGGCGGCGCTGTTTTTCTTTTCTTCGTAGATGCGGCAGTTCTCCACCGTGCATTGCGAGGCGTCGGCGATAAAGACCTTGTCCATATCCGCCAATTCGGCTTCCAAGGCCGTGATTTCGGCTTCCAACTTCTCGATGGCGTTGCGGATTTTGCGCAGTTCGCGTTCGTTCCGTTTCTGCTGTTCGCGTTCCTGGGCGGAACCGGCTTTGTTGACGGGGGGCGGCGCGGCCTGTGGCTTGCCGGGCTGTTTGTTCGCGTTCTGCTGCGGTTGTTTGCCCGCGCCCGCCTTACTGGTATCCGTCCGCTCCAACTCTTGCAGGCGTTCAATCTTGCGGTCGGCCAAAAAGTCGTTCACGTCGCCGAGGTGCAGGCGCACGCGGCCGTCGCGGAATTCATAGACCTTGGTCGTCAGGCCTTCGAGAAAGTCGCGGTCGTGCGAAACCACCACCAGCGTGCCGTCGTATTGCAACAGCGCGTTTTTGAGGATATCCTTGGAGCGCATATCCAAATGGTTGGTCGGCTCGTCCAAAATCAGCAGGTTGACGGGCTCCAACAGCAGTTTGGCGATGGCCAGGCGCGTTTTCTCGCCGCCCGACAGCACCTTCACTTTCTTTTCCGTGTCTTCGCCCGAAAACAGGAAACAGCCGAGGATATTGCGGATGCGCGTGCGCACCTCGCCCACGGCGATTTCGTCTATGGTTTCGAACACGGTCTTGTTGCCGTCCAAGAGCGCGGCCTGATTCTGCGCGAAGTAACCGATTTTGACGGCGTGCCCCAATTCGAAGCGGCCGCGGTAGTCGGTAATCTCGCCCACGGCGATTTTGGAGAACGTGGACTTGCCTTCGCCGTTGCGGCCCACCAAAGCCACCTTCTCGCCGCGTTCCACGGTCAGGTCGAGGCCTTCGAAAATCCGCTTCTCGCCATAGTATTTGCCAAGCTGTTCGCCATGCAGCACCACGCGGCCGGAATGGGGCGCGGGCGCGAAACGGAACGCGATGCTCGACCGGTCGAACTCGTCTATCTCCACGCGCTCCATCTTGTCCAACAGCTTGAGCCGCGACTGCGCCTGCCGCGCCTTCGTGGCCTTGTAGCGGAAGCGTTCGATAAAGCGTTCGATGTTTTCGATTTCCTTCTGCTGGTTGTTGTAGGCGTTCTGTTGGATGCTGCGTCTTTCCTCACGTTGAATGACGTATTCGGAATACGACACGTTGTAGTCTTCGATATGGCCGAGCACGATTTCAATCGTGCGTTTGGTCACATGGTCTAGGAACTTGCGGTCGTGCGAGACGATGACGACCGCGCCGGCGTAAGTCTGTAAAAAATCCTCCAACCATTCGATGGATTCGATGTCCAAATGGTTGGTCGGCTCGTCCAGCAGCATGATTTCGGGCCGCTTAAGCAGGATTTTGGCCAACTCCACACGCATCTGCCAGCCGGAGCTGAACTCGGTAATCGGGCGGGCGAAGTCGCTGTGCCGGAACCCCAAGCCCAACAGGATTTTTTCGGCCTCGGCCTCCTGATGGCTGCCGCCGAGCAGCGTAAAGCGTTCGTTGGCTTCGGAAAGCCGGTCTATGAGTCTATGGTAGTCTTCCGATTCGTAGTCGGTGCGTTCGGCCAGTTCGTCGGTCAGCCGTTGGATGGTGGCCTCCAGCGCGCGGATTTTGTCGAAAGCCGTCAGGGCCTCGTCCAGCACGCTGCGGCTGGAGTCGGGAATCATCTCCTGCGGCAGGTAGCCGATTTCATGCCCGCTCGTGACGACGATGCTGCCGCCGTCGGGTTCCTGCCGGCCCGCCAGAATCTTGAGTAGCGTCGATTTGCCCGCGCCGTTCTTGCCGGTAAGGCCGATGCGGTCTTTGTCCTTGATGATGAACGACAGTTCGTCGAACAGCGTGTTGCCCGAAAAGGAGACAGAGAGTTTGTTAATCGAGATCATGGGCGGGAGCGGGCGTCTTGGCTTTGGCGCCTAACAGTTGCATGATGAGGAACCAAATGAAGCCGACCGTAATCGCGCTGTCGGCCACGTTGAACACGGGGCGGAAAAAGACGAGTTCCTGGCCGCCTACCAGCGGCACCCATTGCGGATAGGTCGTTTCGATAAGCGGGAAGTAGAGCATATCCACCACGCGGCCATACAGGAACGGCGCGTAGCCGCCGCCATCCGGCAGGAATTCGGCGGTCGAGAACCAACTGTCCGAAAACAGCAGGCCGTAGAAGGCGCAGTCCAGCATATTGCCGACGGCTCCCGCCAAAATCAGCGCGAACGGCAGGATATACGTCAGTTTATGCCCCATGCGGACGAGGCGGACCGTGTACCAGCCCAGCGCGCCGATGGCCAACAGCCGCAAGACGCTCAGCAGGAGTTTGCCGCCGTCTTTGCCGAGGCTGAAACCGAACGCCATACCTTCGTTTTCAAGGAAGTGTATTCTGAACCAAGAGAATACCGCTATTTCTTCGCCTAAGCAGAAATGCAGTTTAATCCATATTTTGCTCGCCTGGTCGATAAGCAATATCAACACGACGAGCAAACCGGCAATCCAAAGTTTTTTTCTCATTGCATACCGGGCTTATGCTGGTTGAGCTTGGCATCTATGCTCAGCGTGGCGTGGGGCACGATGCGCAGACGTTCCTTGCTGATGAGCTTGCCCGTGGCGCGGCAGATGCCGTAAGTCTTGTTCTCTATGCGGACCAGCGCGGCTTCCAGCGAGGCGATGAACTTCTGCTGGCGCACGGCCAAACGCGCGTTCTCCTCTTTGGAAAGCACCTGATAGCCTTCTTCCAGCACCTTGAACGTGGGCGACGTGTCGTTGATGTCGTTCTCGCCGTTGTTCGTATAGGCCTGGCGCAGGATTTCAAGGTCGTTGCGCGCCTTCTCCAATTTTTGCAGGATGATTTCCTTGAATTCGGCCAAATCCTGGTCCGAATAGCGCAGCGTGTTCGGATCTTCTTCCGTTTTCCCCTTTTTAGTCGTACTCATGGTGAATCGTTTTAAATTTTGGCAAGGCTGATGTCCGCCGAAACGGTTTCCGTCAGTTCGATTTTGACGGCGTTTTGGGGCAGGGTGTCGGTTACGTCCAACGTTTCAGCCAGTGTTTCGGAGCAAATATAGTCAAAATTGTGTTCAATGGCGGCCGTCAGTTCGGACGGGCAGCGGAGGCTGACCTTAATCCTGTCGGTCACTTCGAGGCCCGTGTCCTTACGCAGGTTTTGGATGCGGTTCACGAGTTCGCGGCTCAGGCCTTCCTCTATCAAGGCTTGATCCAGCGTCATGTCCAGGGCCACGGTCAGGCTGCCTTCGTTGGCCACGGCCCAGCCGGGGATGTCTTCGGTAAAGATATCCACGTCCGAAAGCAGGATTTCCACGTCCTGACCCTCTATCGCCGTGTGCACCGAGCCGTTTTTCTCCAATTGGCGGATGGCCGCCTGGTCCATGCCGCCGATAAAGGCCGCGATGGGCTTCATGAGTTTGCTGTATTTCGGGCCCAAGGCCTTGAAGTTCGGCTTGATGGTCTTGGTCAGGATGTCGGTCTCGGTAATGAGTTCCATATCCTTGACGTTGACTTCCGACAGAATCAGGTGGCGGACCGACTCCATCTGCGGGATGAAGGCCGTGTCATCGACGGGAATCATGATGCGTTTGAGCGGCTGACGCACGCGCAAGTTGTTGCGTTTGCGCAGCGAGAGCACCATTGAGCAGCATTGCTGCGCCCATTGCATACGGGTTTCCAGCGCCCGGTCAACGAGGGCGGGGTCGCAAACGGGGAAGTCGCTCAGATGCACCGAGGCAAAGGTTTCCTTGCCGGTGGCTTCGTTGAGGTCTTTGTAAAGCCGTTCGCAGAAGAAAGGCGCGATGGGCGAGGCGAGTTTGGCCACGGTCATGAGGCAGGTATAGAGCGTCTGATAGGCCGAAATCTTGTCCTGCGAGTAGTCGCCCTTCCAGAAACGGCGGCGCGAGAGGCGCACGTACCAGTTGCTCAGGTGTTCGTCTATGAAGCGTTGGATGAGACGGCCCGCGCGCGTCGGTTCGAAGTCTTCGTAGCTTTCCGTCACCAAGCGGATGAGCGTGTTGAGTTCCGACAGAATCCAACGGTCTATTTCCGGACGCTGTGCCGCCGGCACGTCGGGCTCTTGGTAGGTGAAGCCGTCGATGTTGGCGTAGAGCGCGAAGAAACTGTAAGTGTTGTGCAACGTGCCGAAGAATTTGCGCTGTACCTCGGCGATGCCCTCGGCGTCGAATTTGAGGTTGTCCCACGGCTGCGCGTTCGTCATCATGTACCAGCGCGTGGCGTCGGGGCCGTATTGGGCGATGGTCTGGAATGGATCGACCGCGTTGCCGAGGCGTTTCGACATCTTGTTGCCGTTCTTGTCGAGCACGAGGCCGTTGGACACCACGTTGCGGTAAGCCACCGAGTCGAACACCATCGTGGCGATGGCGTGCAACGTGAAGAACCAGCCGCGCGTCTGATCGACGCCCTCGGCGATGAAGTCGGCCGGGAACCGCTGGCCGAACCGTTCTTTGTTCTCAAACGGGTAGTGCAGCTGCGCGTAAGGCATCGAACCGCTGTCGAACCATACGTCGATGAGGTCGCTCTCGCGTTTCATCGGCTTGCCCGAGGGCGACACGAGCGTGATGCGGTCCACATACGGACGGTGCAGGTCGAAACGGTCGTAGTTCTCTTTCGAGAAGTCGTTTTCGACGAAGGCTGCGAGCGGGTTCTCCGTCATAAGGCCGGCCTTGACCGCCTTGTCGATTTCCGCCTTGAGTTCGGCCACGGAGCCGATGCAAATCATTTCGGCGCGGTCTTCGGTGGCCCAAATCGGGAGCGGGATACCCCAGAAGCGCGAACGCGAGAGGTTCCAGTCCACGAGGTTTTCGAGCCAGTTGCCGAAGCGGCCCGAACCCGTGGCTTCGGGTTTCCAGTTGATGGTCTTGTTGAGTTCCGCCATGCGCGCCTTGCAGGCCGTGGTGCGGATGAACCACGAATCCAACGGATAGTAGAGGATGGGCTTGTCGGTACGCCAGCAGTGCGGGTAGGCGTGCTCGTATTTCTCGGTCTTGAACGCCAGGCCCTCTTTCTTGAGTTTGACGATGATGTCCACGTCGATGGGCTCCGTCGTCTTGGGGTCGTAGTCGGGTTCGTATTGCGGCTTGACGAAACGGCCCGCGAATTCGCCCATCTCGGCCGTGAAGCGGCCCTGCTTGTCAACGAGCGTCAGCGAACCGATGCCGCTCTGTTTGGCCACCTTGTAGTCGTCCGCACCGAAGCTGGGCGCGATATGGACAATCCCCGTACCGTCCTCGGTGGTGACGTAGTCGCCGTGGATAACGCGGAAAGCGTCGCCATCGGTCGGCTGGGCGTAGGGCAACAGCTGTTCGTAACGCATATCCACGAGGTCGGCGCCCTTGAAGTCGGCCAGGATTTCAAACGGAATCGCCTTGTCGCCGGGCTTGTAGTCACTCATGGCCAAACCGGCGTTCTTTTCGGGGAAGTAAGCGTTGAAGCGGTCGCGGCACAAGACCACCGTAATGGCTTCGGACGTATAGGGGTTGAACGTGGCCACGGCCACATAGTCGATGTCTTTGCGGACGCAGAGGGCCGTATTGGACGAAAGCGTCCAGGGCGTGGTCGTCCACGCGAGGAAATAGGGCGTGCCCTTGGCCACGGCGAACAGTTTTTCCGAAGCGGCGTCGCGCACCACCTTGAACTGCGCCGTCAGCGTGTTGTCCTTCACGTTCTTGTAGCAGCCGGGCTGGTTCAGCTCGTGCGTGCTCAAACCCGTGCCGGCGGCCGGCGAATACGGCTGGATGCTGTACCCCTTGTAGAGCAAATCCTTCTTGTAGAGTTGCTGCAACAGGTACCAGACGCTTTCGATGTATTTGTTGTCGAACGTGATGTAAGGGTCGTCGAGGTTGACCCAATAGCCCATCTTGCGCGTGAGTTCGCCCCAAAGGTCTTTGTATTTCATGACCTCCTTGCGGCAGTATTGGTTGTATTCCTCTACGCTGATTTTATGGCCGATGTCCTCTTTGGTGATGCCGAGGGTCTTTTCCACGCCCAATTCCACGGGCAGGCCGTGCGTATCCCAGCCGGCCTTGCGTTCCACCTGAAAGCCGCGCAGCGTCTTGTAACGGCAGAACACGTCCTTGATGGTACGCGCCATGACGTGGTGGATGCCCGGCACGCCGTTGGCGGAGGGAGGGCCTTCGTAAAATACGAAAGGCTTATGCCCCTCGCGGGTTTTCAGACTTTGTTCGAAAATATGCTCCCGTTCCCAAAACGCGCCGATTTCTTCGGCCATGTGGGGCATTTCCAGCTGTTTGTACTCTTTGTATTTTCCCATAATGGTGGTGTTTCCGCCCGTCTGCCGACAGGCCCGAACCGATAAGGGGCAAAAATACGAAAAAACAGCCGGATTTGAAAGTCTTACAGGCTTATTTTCAACCCGACGAAATAGGTGCGCGGCAGATTGGGGCCGTAGATATAACCGGCGTCACGCAACGGGCCGATATCCAAGTCTTTCTGATATTGATCCAGCACGTTCTTGATGCCGGCGCTGAATTCCATTTCCAAACTCTTGAGCGCCTTTAACTTGTAAGACAGCCGCAGGCCCATATCGCAGAAGACGGGCGTCGTTTTCACAACGTCTTCGGGCACGTAGCCGGCGTAGTGTTCCACGAGCATCGGGCCCGTGAAGTTGGCCGACAGCGAGAAGTCGAAGCCCTTGAAAAAGGCGTAGGCCACGCTGACGAAGCCGTATTGGTCGGGGGAGCGGAACATTTTTGTCGTCGGCGCGATGGCGGGGTCTTCCGACCATACGAACGGCTCGGTGTAGCGGCTCTGCTGGTAGGTGTAGGAGGCTTGGAACGAGAGGTTCCATTTCGTGGCCAGGTTCAGCTCGAAGTTGACGCCGCCCACGTAGGCGCCCGCCGCGTTGGTGCGCAACAGCAACAGGTTGCCGTCGGCGTCGTAGCCGTTTTCCGTCAGCGCGAACACGTTCGTCAGGTTCGTATAAAAGCCTTCGGCCAGGAAACTGAATTGCACGGATTTGTTTTCCAAAAAGTTGAATTCGACCGAAGCCGTCGCGCTATGGGCGTATTCGGGGCGCAGGTCAGGGTCTAACGAAATCAACGCCACCTCGCCGCCCACGGAGGCCACGTGCAGGTCTTCGTCGTAGGCCTGCGGGGCGCGGTAGCCGCTCGAATAGCCGGCGCGCAGGTTGAGCCAGTGGAAGGGTTCGTAGCGGAAATTGACCCGCGGCGAGGCCACGACGTTCTTCATCAGGTTGTGTTTGTCCACGCGCACGCCGAGCAGGATGCCGGCGTGTTCGGTCTTCCATTCGTTCTGTACGTAGCCGCCCACGAGATGCACGTCCTGCGTCATGTCGCGGCCATAGCCGAGGATGACGTCGTGCAGGCCGTTGTATTTGTATTCCACGCCGGCCGAGAGTTCGGCGGGCATGAACCACAGCTTGTCGAACGCGTAAGTATATTGACCGCCCGCGATGGCCGTCACGTCGGACGTGTTGCCGTAGGCGTTGGGGTCTTGCTGGGTGCCGTAGTAGCTGTCGCGGTCGATGTTCTGCGCCGAGGCGTAGATGTTGAACCGGTGGTGCAGGTCTTTCGACATATATTCGTATTTGAGCCCGCCGCCGTCGATGTGGTGCGTCGTCGTTTCGGCGATGTTGGCCTCATGGGGCGGTCGGTTCAGCGAGTCGCCGCCGCGCCGGTATTCGTATATGTGATGGTATTCGGCCGTGATTTTGGACTGCGTGCCGGGCTTGTAATAGGCGCGGAAACCGAGCGTGGCCGAGTTGAGTTTCGGGATTTCGGAAAAGCCGTCTTCGTTGCGGTCGTAGGGGCTTCTCTGACGCGCCATGCCGAAAACATAGACGCCGGCCTTGTAGTCGGGCGTGACGAGCGAGGCGTTGAGCGAGGTGTTGAAGTCGTAGGCGTTATGGCCGAGGATGGAGGTGGTGTGACCCAGCGAGGCCGAGTTCTTGAGCGGCTCTTTCGTGATGATGTTCACGACCCCGCCGATGGCGTTGGCGCCGAACAGGGCCGAGCCGCCGCCCCGTATGATTTCCACGCGCTCAATCATCGAGGGCGGGAGTTGTTCCAAACCATAGACGTTCGACAGCGCGCTGAAGATGGGGCGGCTGTCCAACAGCATCTGCGTGTATTCGCCGCCGAGGCCGTTCATGCGCAGCTGCGGCAGGCCGCAGTTCTGACAGTCGTATTCCACGCGCAGGCCGGGCTGGCACTGCATCGCGTCGGCCAACGAGTTGGAGGCCATGCGTTCGAACTGGAGCGGGGTGAGCACGTTGACGACGCCGGCGGCCTGCCGCTTGGTCGTTTCGGTGCGCGAGGCCGTGACGACGACGCTTTCCAGGCTTATCATCGTGGGTTTGAGCCGGACTTCAAGGCTTTCGGTCTTGCCGGTTTGGGGCGAGACGGCTATTTCGTGCGTCTCGTAGCCCATGGCCGAGAAGCGCAGCGTCAGTGGCCGCACGGGCAGGTGGTTGAGTTGGAAGTGGCCTTCGGCGTCGGCGGCCGCCCCCATCGTGGTGCCCACGATCAGGACGGTGGCGAACGGGATGTGTTCGCCGGTCTGTGCGTCGAGGATATGCCCGATGAAGTTGGCTTCGGACGGGGTCTGCTTGGGGGTGGCTTTGGCGGCGCCCGTCTGTGCGGGGGCGGCCGCCGGGAGGGCGGTCAGCAACGTGCTGGCCAAAGTCAAGGCCAACAGCCGCCGGAGGGTATGCGGAATGGAGGTTTTCATGCGTCGGTTCATTCAATATAGGCGCACAAGCGCCCTGCAAAGATATTGTTTTTTTTGTTTGTGCGCCGCCGCATACGGATTTCGGCCGTAATGTCGTATCTTTGCGCGGAAGGATAAATGCCATGCGGTCACCCCACGTCATTACGACCCGATATTATGAATCGCCCTGCGGACGGTTGTTGCTCGGCGCTTTAGGCGAGGCGCTCTGCCTGTGCGACTGGCGCACGGGCAAGTCGCGCGAGGCGGTGGACAGGCGTTTGCAACGGCGGTTTGCGGCCGTGTATGAAGCGGGCGAATCGCCGGTATTGACGGCGGCCGCCGCCCAGTTGGACGCCTTCTTCGGCGGCGCGCGCACGGCCTTCGACCTGCCGTTGGCGTTGGCCGGCACCCCCTTTCAGGAGACGGTGTGGCGGGCGTTGTGCGATATCCCTTACGGCGAAACGGTGTCCTACGGGGAATTGGCGCGGCGCATCGGGATGCCCGGCGCGGTGCGGGCCGTGGCCAACGCCAACGGCGCCAATGCCCTTTCGGTCATCATCCCCTGTCACCGCGTCATCGGCGCGGACCGTACGCTGACCGGCTATGGCGGCGGGCTGGCGGTCAAACAATACCTGCTGGCCTTGGAAACAAGGACGCTAAACTTTAAATTTGCAGGGTCAATCCAGACGTAAAACATCACGGAAAAACATAACGATATGAAATCCAAAACATCCATCTTGGCGGCGGTGCTCATGGGCACGTTGTGGCTGACGGGTTGCCGCGCGCCTCAAAAACATGAAGATATGGCGACATTGAATCTGACGCAGGAATGGGATAAGAAATTCCCGAAAAGCGAGAAGGTGGAACACGCGAAAGTGACGTTCCACAACCGTTACGGCCTCACGTTGGCGGCCGACCTCTACAAACCCGCCGGCGCGACCGGCAAGCTGGCGGCGGTGGCCGTGAGCGGGCCTTTCGGCGCGGTCAAGGAACAGGTGTCGGGGCTTTACGCGCAGACGCTGGCCGAGAACGGCTTTCTGACCATCGCGTTCGACCCTTCCTATACGGGCGAGAGCGGCGGAGAACCGCGTTATGTGGCCTCGCCCGACATCAATACCGAGGATTTCAGCGCGGCGGTGGATTATCTGCTCAACCGTGACGACGTGGACACCGCCCGCGTCGGTGTGCTCGGCATCTGCGGCTGGGGCGGCATCGCCATTCAGGCCGCCATCAACGACCCGCGTATCAAGGCCACGGTGGCTTCCACGATGTACGACATGACGCGCGTAAGCGCCAACGGCTATTTCGATGGCGAGAACACGGCCGCGGAACGCAATGCCAAACGGGCCGCCCTGGCCGCGCAACGCACCGAGGATTACCGCAAGGGGACGTATCAGCGCGCCGGCGGCGTGGTTGACCCGCTTCCCGACGATGCGCCGCAGTTCGTCAAAGACTACTACGCCTATTACAAGACGCCGCGCGGCTACCACAGCCGTTCGCTCAACTCGAACGAGGGCTGGAACACGACTTCCGTGTTGCCCTTCCTCAACTTCAAGTTCTTCGAATATGCCGGCGAATTGGAAAACGCCGTATTGATCGTGCATGGCGAAAAGGCCCACTCCCGTTACTTCGGCGAGGCGGCCTATCAATTGCTCAAAGGCGACAACAAAGAGTTGTACATCGTGCCCGGCGCGAGCCATACCGACCTCTACGACGGGGGCGAAAACCA
>CAMXAS010000024.1 GCA_947179195.1 uncultured Bacteroidales bacterium | reverse complement strand
CTGCAGGCGCCGGACGCCTGCAGCATCAAGACGTAGCGTTCGGTCGTATCGGCCGTCTTGATCTTGAAGATGCTGTCGGTTATCTGATGGATGGAGCTGTCGGGGTACATCCACGGATAGAGGCCGCTGGCCGGACGCAGGCCTACCACGTGTACTTCCATCTCCTCGCCCGGGCACTTGGCCGTGTCGGGGATGTAGAGCGTGTAGGTCTGGACGCCGAAGTTGATGTGTACGGTGTCGCGGTGCGTGCAGCCGTAGGAGGTTGCCACATCGAGGTAATAGGTGCGCGATTCGGAAATGGTATCCACAAACACACTGTCGGTGCTGCGGACTTCATTGGTGGCCGAATCGGTCCACGTGAGGACGGACAGCGTCTTGTTGGATTCGAGAAAGGCCACTTCCACCGCCGCGCGTTCGCAGAGGTTCGTATCCGTAAAGCCGAGCGTCGTCTCTACGGCGTCTTCCACCACTATCGTCACGGTATCGTTCCGGTCGCAGTCTTCTACAATACCCGGGATACCCCACGCGATATAGGTGGTGGTCCGCGTAGGCGTTACCTCAACGGAGCATTTGCCGCTCTTGATTTCCACGTTGCTGCCGTCGGGCTGTACTTCGTACCACGTGAGCGGATTCAGCTTGGGATCGTTGTAGCAGTTGGCCGTCAGCATAACCGTCGCGCCGCCGCAAACCGTATCGATTTCCGGATTGACAATCTTCGGATTGCCGTAGAAGGTAAACTCTACCATCTGTTTCCGTTCGCAACCCGCCTTGGATACGGCCACCAACGTGTCTTTATAGACGTAGGTGGAGTCTTCCTGCGGGCCGGTGCGGTAGATAATCGAATCCGTCACCTGGACGCCATCCTGTATCCAGTAGTAGCTGCTCGCTTCCTTACGGTATTTCTCCTTGAACGTTATGCTCAGCGTATCCGGACCCGCGCACGTCCACGCGGATGTCTGCAGACCCAAATCGAATTTGCCCAACGTAACGACCAACGTGTCGATGAGGACACGGTCGGCGCAAGCGCCCGTACCTTCCACATACAGGTAGGCCTCGCTCGACCCGAGCGTCATCGGTTCAAGCCCGTAGATAAACTTGGTGTTGAGCTTATACGGGTTGCCGATGGACGTCGTGATGTATTTGTCGGTCCATTCCATGATGCTGTAGTGGCGGAGAGCGTCTTTCGGGAAATCGAACACAACCTCGTTGCCGGTACACGTGTTCAACGTATCGGGCAAGATGGCCAACGGCAACGAATCCACATCCACACGGACGGTATCGCGGTGGACGCAACCCGTGGCGTTATGCTTGATACTCCTGTAGTAGGTGTTCGAATAGTTATGACGCATCTGCGCGTAGGCGTTCATGGCAATGGGCGCGTCGGCGAGACTGTCGTACCACGTTACCGTATAACCTTTCGAAGCCGTATATTGGTTACCCGTCGGGAACAGACGGAGGAGTTCGTTCTGGCACAAGAGCGTGTCGCGCAGGGGCGCGATGTTCGCCATGACGAACAGTTTGACGGTGGTGTCGGCCATGTAGAGGCAACCGCCCTGCTTGTGCTTGAGCTCGAGGTGGATGTTGAGGACGCTGTCGGTGAGCGCACTCATATAGTGCAGCGTATCGCCGATTTCGTTATAGACACCGGCCGCCGTCGGCGTGCTTACGGTCCAGATGTAGTCGTAGTCGGCGTGCTGCGTCAGCGTGCTGACGATCACTTCATCGCCGGCGCAGAGGTTGGCGGACTTGAAGGCCTTATCCGACGCACCCGGCTGCGCGTAGAGATGGATGCGGGCCGTGTCGTAAACCACGCAACCGCGCGGGCTTACGGCGCTTACGATATACATCGTGTCACGCAGGGCCGTATAGGTGTAGGTGCCGGTAGCCGACGGGGTGTTGCCCGCGTTGAACAGCGATACCTGCAGGGATTCCGGCGCATCGACGCGCGCATTCACCTGTACCGTGGCGCCGTAGCATACCGTGGTGTCGGACGGGCTGACTTCAAGCGCGAGTTTCTCAACCACCACCATGACGGTGTCGGGCGCGGTGCCGCAGAGACCGTCGTCGAGACGGGCCACATAGTAGGTGGTGTCGGCCGTCGGCCGGCGCAGTACGGTGGGCTGGGCCGCGTTCTTATTGTAGGCACCCGTGGCGATGACGCCCTGGCCAATTTCCTGCCATTCGTAGGTGGTCATCAAGACGGCCGGGTTGTCGGGACGGATTTGCGGCAACTGATAGTCGGCGCCCGGACAGATAACGGTGTCGGGGCCGGTCGTAATCGTGGGCCGGTTGCGGATAATGACGGGTACCACGGTGTCGGCGCTGCAACCCGTTACACGGTCGGTTACCGTCAACGTGACGCTGTCGTTCTGCGCCGTGGTGAAGCGCGTGGAGGCCGTCGTATCGCCGGTGGACCAGCGGTACAGATTGCGGCCGGGGTTGTAGTTGGCCGACGAAATCGAGAGCGTGGCCGTATCGCCGGGGCACATGGCCACGGCGGCCGGACCGCCCGGATAGGTCAGACGGACAAGGTTGGTCACTACCGGCAACGGCTGTACGTCGATGCCCACGGTGTCGCGGAATTCGCAGCCGTTGGACGTCGTTACCGTGAGATAATAGTAGAAATCGTCGAATTCATCTTCGGCGAGGCAATAGCGGGCGTCGTTGCCTTCGTAGAGCAGACCCTTCGCGCTACCTTCCACACGGTAGGTCACGGTGATGCCGCCCACGAAGTCGGGCATCTGCAACGGGTTGTCGAAGCAGTAGTCGCCACGGCAGGTCACGGTATCCCGCAACGGCACGTAGGTGAAGATGTCGCACAGCAGTATCTTGAGCTTGAGGCTGTCGGTAATGCTGCAACCGTAGTCATCGGCCGAGGTGAGGTACAGCATCGCGTAGCCCATGGAGCTGTCGAGCGAGCCGGGCGTATAAACCGGATGCAGGGCCGAAGCGTCGCTGAACGTACCGTTGCCGCTCGTGGTCCACTGCGGACGGCCGCCATAGACGGTATCGTCGTAGAGTTGGTAGGACTTGCCCAGCATCACTTCGCCGTCGGGGCCGGCTTCCACGCCGATGCGGTGGATCTTGCCCGCCACCTTGTTCGTCACGGCATACCGCTTGGTCTGGTTCGGGCAGAAGCCGTTGTCGAACATACGCATCATGAAGCTGTCTTTCTCCGTTATCGGCCGGTCAACCGGCGGGTAGTAGCGCAGGATGGAGTCGTCGTAGAGGCGGTTGAACTCGTCGCGCAATACGGCGTCGTTCATGTACCACGTATAGGTGTAGGCCGCCGCCGTGTCGTTGTAGCGCGTGTTGGCCTTGATTTCGATGTATTGCGAACCGTCTTCGAACTGGCAGATTTCAAAGAGCGTGGTGGAATCTATCCAGGCGTCGATTTCGTTAATCGGGTGAACCTCTACCGTCACCGTGTTCGTTACCAACGTATCCTTCGGGTTGGCGCAATAGTGGTTCGATACGATCTTGGCATAGACGTCGTAGTTCGTATTGCGGTTATCCGTGGCCTGCAGGTTCTCGAAATCCACCGGGTTGCGGAGGTCGTGCATCGGCACGTGGCGTCCGTTGAGATACCAGTAGATGCTCGGGTTGTCGCCGCCGTCCTCGATTTCGGCCAATACCTCGATGCCGTTCATCTCGCAGATGTCGTAACGCGAGGTATCATAGTAGAGCGTGCCGTATTCCGGATGGATGCGGATGAAGCCTACCTCTACCCTCGGGTCGGGCAACTGGATGGTCTTGACGGTCAGTACGGGCGACTGGACGGGCGAGTTCTCGGGGAACGGCCGCATCGTCGGGTCGCAGTAGAGTATGGCGTAAATCTTATCGCCCGTCACGAGGTTGGACTGCGGAATCGTATCGCCGCGGCCGATGAAGTTGCCGTTGCGGTACCATTCGATGTACCAGCGGTGCGAACCGTCGGCGAAGACGGGGCCCGCATGGGCCGTGGCCGCGAAGAAGCGGATGGTCGTGCCCTCGCAGACGTCGATCGTGTCGTCCTTGATGCGCGCGTTGGCGTTGATGTCGATGGCCGCGTAAATGGGCTGGAGTACCAGCATCGTGTCGATAATCGTGTCGCGGCCCATATGGCACATACTGTAGTCTTCAAGTACGACGCCGATGCGGTACGGGCTTTCCGACTTGAAGAAGTTGGTCATGTGCGTGGCATCGTAGATGAAGCTCTGTTCGGTTTCAATCGTGAAGTTGATGCCGTTGCCGTACCAGCGGTAGCGGACGCTGTCGCGGACGATGTCGGTGCTGATGGCGAAGCGCGTGTCTTCGTTGTAGATGGCCGTGTCGGGGATGTCGATGCCCGTGAAGTGAATCGGACGGGCGTCACGCACCTCGATGCGCAGCGTGTCGTCGGCCGGATAGTAGCAGCCGTGGACGTCGCGGTAGCTGACCGTGAACATCGTATCGCCCTCGGTGATGAACGGACGGATGCTGTCGGTGGTCTCGCCCGTGGACCATTGCAGGGTCAGGCCTTCCGGCTTGCCGAGCACGCGGTAGGTGTAGCTGTTCTGCGAGCAGACGTAGTCGTAGTTCTTCTCCAGACGGAGCGAATCGGGCAAGGTATAGGTCTTGACGGTGACGCTCAGCGTGGTGTCGCAGTAGTCGGGATGCGTAACCGTGACGCTGTAGGTCTGCGGCTCGCCGGCCTTGACGGCAACCGTACGGACGGCGCCCGTCGCATCGTCGTTCCAAGTATATACCGGCTTGACGTCGGCCGCATCGGCGTCGGAAGCGGCCCGCAGCGTGACGGGGGCATCGGCGCAGACAACGGTGTCGGACGTAATCTTCAGACCCGTATTGCGCTTGTAGGTAATCCTGAGCGTATCGGTAACGGCCGTCTGTTCTTCCGGCAGGACGCAACCCTCGGTGGAGGTGACGACGCACCAGAAGCGGTCGCCCGCCACCACGTCGGAAACGCCGATGGAGTCGGCCGTACCCACCGCGGTAACGTTGCCGTCGGCCACGTTGCGCCTGTACCACGTATAGGTGGAGTTGGCGCTCAGGTAACCGTTGGTGTCAACCAGCTTGATGCCGAAGTTGTCGTGGCCGCAGAGACGGTCGTCGCTCAAGGCTATGCCGAGCGCGGGATGACGGTAGCGGACAACGGAGAGGCGGACGGCATCCGTCGTGTCGGCGCAGAGGCGGACGGCATCGTAGGCGATGCGGCGGATGTAGAGCGTGTCGGCCAGGGCCGGGATATGGAGCGTGGTGCCGTCCATCCAGGCCATGGGCGCGTCGCCCGGCTCAACGGCCGTGTTGACCGCCGTGGTGCTGTCGGCCGTCGGGAACGTGGCCCACGGGCCGTCGGTGGCGCGGCTGTAGAGATAAGCATAGGTCAAGTCGTCGAAGTTGCCCGTGGCGGCGCTGCCCGTCACATCGACCGGTTCCTGTTCGCAGACGGCGGTATCGCCCGCAATCGCGTTTTCCTTGACGCGGTTGACGTAAACCGTTATCGTGTCGGAGAACGCGCGGATGGCGCGGTCGTTGCAGGACGAGACGGCGTCAATCCGCATATGGATGCTTACGCTGTCCTTGCCCTTGGTCACGTTGGCCGGCAGATAGGCTATCGTGTCGGTGCCGGAGGTGGCGGCGAACTTCTTGCCGTCGGCATACCACGTGTAGCGCGGGTTCGTGTTGAAGCCCGTATATACGCTGGCGCTGACAGGCGCCGTTTCCTGTTCGCAAACCGTGTCGGCGGCCATGCGCAGGGCGGCTTCCATGTAGTCGCTCTGACGGACGACGAGCACGTTCGAAAGTACGGAGTCGGGACCGAAGCAATGGCAATCGCTGTAGTCGGGGTAAACCACCAGCATGATGCTGTCGCCGTGGGCGGCGGCCATCGTGTTCAACGTGTCGGCGGTTTCACCGTCCATCGCCACGCCGTTGATGAACCACTGGTAGCGCGGCGCCGCGCCCGTATCGACGGCGGTCGTCATGGCGGCACGGAACGGGTCGCCGCCGCACGACTGCTGCGTCATGACGATGCCTACACCCGGCTTGCGGTAGCGTTCCACTTCCACATAGACGGTGTCGTCGCTGAACGAGGCGCAGGAACCGGACTGTACGTGACGGATGAACCAGGTGTTCTTCGTCAGGGCCGTCGTGTTGAACAGCGTGTCGAGCGCGCTTTCTTCCGTGGCGGCCTCGGCCGTGGCTTCGGTTTCAGCCGCGGGTTCGGCGGCGGCAACAGCGGCGGCCTTGGCGGCTTTCTTGGCGGCCTTCTTGGCCATGGGCGCGGCGGCCTCGGCCTCGCCGCCTTCGGCTTCGGAGCCGGAAGCGGATACCGTATTGGTGGTTATGGTCGTAGGCGTGCCTACGGGCTTGAAGGCGGCCGACTCGTCGGTGCGGCTGTAATAGGTAAACGTGTAGGTGCCGTCGCCGCCCGTGGGTACCGTACCGTAGATATCCACATCATGGCCTTCGCATATGAGCGTGTCGGTGGCGCCGAAGGGCAGGCCCACGATGCCGATGTAGTTGTTGGCGATGGCGGGCTGGTGGTGTACGCAGGCCGTGTCACCGTAGAAGAGACGGCCGTCGAACGCGCTGATACCGATTACCGTATAGTAACCGCTGTCGTAAACCTGAGCGGGCAATTGGTTTTCAGAACCGGCCACCTTCTGCGCCAAGCCGGCATTGGTGGTGTCGAACGTGCCGTCCGGGCTGTAAAGCAGGTACCAGCCGGCCAGACCAGCCGTATCGCTGACCACCAGTTCGGACAGCGAACCGGCGCAGATGGTGTCGTGCGGCGGGTCGAGGTGCAGACGGCCGTGAACCGTCACGCGGACGATGTTGGACGTATCGGCGCACATACCCGTGCCGTAGAGCACGACGCGGCGGTAGTAACGGGTCTGGTCGAGGACGCCCGGCGCGTGATCCTTGACGGAGTCAACGAGGACAGCCGGCGTGTTCTTGGCCACTTCGGGGTTGGCGGCATAGGCGTACCAGCGGTAGCGGTAGGCCGGGAAGTCGCCGTCGGCCAACGTGCCGTGCAGCGTATCGGCCTCCGTGCCGGCCTGGATCATCTGGTCGGCGGCAATCACATGGCCGCGCAACTTGCTGAACGTGGTGAGCGTAAGCGTATCCTGACCGTAAATCCGGCGTTGTTCATCGAAGCAGAGCGTCGTGTAGTCGTAAACCGAGGTCACGACAATGGTATCGGACGTGAGACGGACGGAGAGCGTATCGGGTACGCGCCGCATATCCGGCTTGTAGGTCTGCGTGTAGGCGTCGGCCTCCACGGGCTGGCCGTTCACCACGGGCGTCATCGTCAGCGTCAACGTGCCGTTGAAGCTGAAGCCCTTGTCAACGTAAGGCGTAAAGTAGAGGTCGGTGGCGTCGCCGAAGCAAGGCTTGAAGTCGGAGGCCTTGAGGCTGTAGCCGTCCTTAACCGTATCGCGGCCCAGGATGTTGATGAGCGTGGCAACCGGCGCGCTCTTGCAGTTGGTCAGTTCCTGACGCGCGTAGAACTTGTGCAGGCCTACGCCCAGGTTGAGCGCGTTGATGTCGAGCGTTTCGCCCTCGAAGAGTACCGTCTTGCAGCTGTCGTGGTCGTACCAGCGTACCGTGGCGTGCGCCGTCGTGGCCTTCGCGCTCAGCGGGGCCAACGCGTCGCCGAGGCAGTAGATGCTGTCGGGCGCGGGCGTGAGACGCGGCAGGCTGTCTTCCTTAATCGTGACGTGAACCACCATGTCGCCGTAGCGGTAGCACTGTCCGCCCGTATAGCGGACGGCCACGTAGTAGTCGCCATCCTCTACCGGCGCGAATATCGGCGAGCTCTGGAACGTATAGCCGCTGTCGATACTGTATTCGAACAGGCTGCGGTCTTCGTCCATGCTGATTTCAATGGCCGCCGTATCGACGGAGCATTCCAGCAAGCCGTAGGCGTATTGCTGCTCGACGCTGAACTCGGGCGGTACGGGCAGGAAGTGAACCGTCAGCGTGTCGGTAACGGTCGTATGGTTGAGCAGGCACTCGGTCCGGTTGACTTCGAGATAAGCATAGTAGCGGTCGCCGGCTTCGGCGTCGTAAACCGTGCGCGTGGCGTTGCCCAGGCCGAGGTCGGTCAGCTGGGATTCGCGGATGCGGAACCAGCGGAAGCGACCGTTCGCCGGCCACGGGTTGCCGTCGGTGTAAGCCTGAACCGTGAACTCGATGGGCGCACCCTCGCAGAACTCATCGGTGTTCGGCTTCGTCAGGCGGGCCGTCAGTTTCTGCAACTTGGACGGCAGAATTTCTATCGTGTCGGTCAGCGAGCGCGGGCAATTGGTCATCCGGCCGCTGATATCGGTTACCGTCGCATAGAGCAAGGTAGTATATACATTCGGGTGTACCGTGACGAAGGGCGCATCCAAACCGTCAACCACACCGTTGAGGCTCGGTTCGGCGTGCCACGTAATGCGGTAATCCGACTCATCCAGACCGCCCGTCACAATGGCGCGGTAAGTCACGAGGCTGTCGGCGCAAATCAAGGCGGGACCGTTGATGTCGATGGCGATGATACAGGTATCCATCACCCTTACGAGCGTTTCGGCCGTGGTGTCGCAGCCGTGGGCGTCGGTACCCGTCAGCGTGAACAGACGGCTGTACGTCATCGGGCGCGTGTAGGACTCGGCCTGGTTGGCCTTGTAGAGGTACGAAGCCGGGAGCCAGCTGTAGGTGAACGGCGCCACACCCGTCATGCTGCCGTAGAGGTAAGCGGAGTCGCCCATATTGACCGCCGTATCGGGGCATATCGTCAACGACGGGCCTTCGTAAACCGTGATATCCACGGAGTCGCCCGCATGGAGCAGCGTGACGCAACGGTCGGTGGCGTGTACGAGCTGGACTTTGAGTTTGTCGCCGTCTTCCGCGTCATTGAGGCGGACGGTGGATACCTGCGAGGCGAACAATTCGTCGTTCAGGTACCAGTTCAGGTTGTACTTGTCGGTCTTGCCCATGCCCTGAACCACGGCGTCGAACTTCATTTCCTTGCCACGGCAATCCGCCTGTTCGCCCAGAATCGTCACCTTGACGAGCGGCGCAGAGGTTACGCGCAGCACGCTCGGGCCGGAGTAAACGTCGTCGCAGAATTCGTAGGTGCTGGCGATATGGCAACGGAACGCCATACCTTCCACCTCATCCATATCGGCGGTGGCGTTCGGGATAAACAGGCTCAGACCGCGGTTCACGAAGCGCGTGTCGGTCGGGGCGATGTCCGTGAACGTGGCGCCGAAGTCGGTCGAAATCTGCCACGTGTATTGGTAGGCGGTGTTGTTGTAGTCCACCACATGGATGCCGATGACGGCACTGTCGCCCTCGCAGGTGTTGACCACGATGTGGCGCGCCACGACGGCCGGACACGTCCGTACTTCGACGTAAACGCCGGGTTCGTTGGAGTAGCAGCCCAATTCGTTGATGGCGCGGAAGTTATAGCGGTGGCTACTCCGCGGCTTGGCAATGGAGGACAAGGACTTGGGCGTTACGAGGTCGTAAGACGGCAACCACTCGAAGGTGTAAGGTACAGACGACTGTACTTCGGCGGTCAGCAATACTTCCTTACCGTAATCCACCACGGTGTCTTCCTGCAGGATGCGGACGGTGGGCGATTCGAAGACTTTGACCACGAGCGGACGGCTGTCGGCGCTGTCAACGTCCGGACACAGGATGTCGGCCGACGGCTTGACGCGTACGAATACGCTGTCGCCGTTGCGGAGGCTGTCGGTGGTGTAGGTGCGCTCGCGCGTCACTTCCTTGCCGTTGACGAACCAGATGATGGTAGGCGTCTTACCGCCGTTGGCCGCGGCCACGTTGATATGGACGTTCTCGTACAAGCAGATGGAGTCGTGCGGGTAGATGTCCATATTGACGCCCAGCGGCTGGAGCGGCAGACGTTCGGTAATGAGAATCGGCGTGACGGCCGGGTAGCCGGCATGGTTGAGCACGCAGTTCTGGTTCGTGATATAGGCCTCGGCCTGGAAGATTTCACCGCGTACCACGTTGGCGAAGCCCATGACGGAGTCGGCCTTGTCGGCATAGAGGATGCCGTTGCGGTAGAAGCGGTAGTTGAGCTCCGCACCCGCCGGCGCCGCAAGCGTGTGAACCGTCATATAGCTGCTGTCGCCCGTACACGGACCGCTTTCCTCACTCAATACGATGTTGACGCGTTCGTATTCCGCAATGTCGCCCAGGATGACGGTGTCGGACACTTCGGGGTACGCGGCGCACTTGAACGACGAGGTGACGCGGGCAACGACGGTGTCGTGGCCGTGGAGCTGAACCGTGGCGGGCAGTACGGTGTCATTGCCCCGCAACTGGCCGTTCACATACCAGCTGTATTGCGGTTCTTCGCCGCCGTTTTCGGCCGTAACCGTCAGGTGGTACGGCTGCATGACGGTCAGCATCTTCGCCGGACCGAAGGTCGTATGCGCATAGTAGGACGTTACGTCGCCGTGGAGCGGGCCGGCGCCGTGTTCCTCGCTGCTGTGGACGAGCTCGCCGGAACGGTAGTAATTGACGCGGCCATCGGTGCGTTCAATCGTCAAGCGGTCGTAGATGTTGTAGGTGCCCACTTCGGCCACGAACAGACCGCGTTCGTAAATCTGCAGGCGGTAGGGTCTTTCTTTGCCGTAGTTGGTCAGATAGAACGCATAGTCGATATAGGTCGGCGCATGGTAGTAGTCCGCGTAGCTCAAACCGATCATACCGCCGGCCTCGTTGCCGTTGACGGTGTAGGTAAATTCGCCGCGCGCCGGGATGCTGTCGGTGCTGAAGCCCTCGGCCTTCCACTGGTGGACGTTGTTGGTGTTATAGAGGTGTTCGTTCTCCTGTTCGAAGCCGCCGCGGACGATATCCCACTTGATTTGCCACGGTTCGGGCGATTCGCATTCGGCCGTTTCTTCGAGGCCGTTGAGCGTTACCTGCAACGTATCGTAAGCTATCGGGTTCAGTACCACGCTGTCGATGTTGTGGCAACCCGTCACGTCGGTTACGGAAACGTAAACCGTGCAGGCCGTATCCACCACCATCCACTGCTGTTGCAGATCCTGCAACGCAACGCCCGGACGTTCCGGAACCACGCGGTATTCGTAGTGCGCGTCTTTGAGGCGGGCCGCCGTATTGCCGACCGGCGCCACGCTCAGCAGTACCGAATCGCCGACGCAAGGTACGGTGTCGGAAGCCGTGAGCGAGAGACCCAGGTACGGCCTTACATGTACCACCGGATGTACCGTCTGCTTGCAACCGCCCAGGGTGTAGAACAGGTCGAGCGTATAGACGACGGAGTCAACGTCCGGACCCTGTACGGTGGGCGCGAAGCCTATCGTATCGGACAGGAACGTGGCCGGCGACCATACCGCGCTGTCGTAGAACTTATAGGTCTCGCTCAGGTCGTAAACCGCCGTGTCGCCGTAGCAGATGTCGAGCGGTTCGGGCTTGTCGGCGTTGAGGCCGTAGAGGAAGACGCTATCCTTAACCTGACAGCCGTAGATGTCGGTGCCCGTCAGGTAAAGCCAGTGCGAAATATTGGTCGTCAACGGGTTGATGACCACGGTATCACAGAGCTTGCTGCGGCACGTGAGGCCCGTCATCGGCGTCCAGGTGTAGGTGTTCATGCCCGAGGCCGTGAGGACGGTGCCGCCGTGGTGGCAGATGCCCATCGTATCCACATCGGGATGCCATTCGAGCGAGTTGTCGCGGCGGTAAACGCGGATTGTGTCGATATAGTCGCAACCCTGGCCGGAGTAAACCGTGAAGATAACCGTATCGGCACCCGCCGGCGTGTAGTAAACGGTGCTGTCGAGCTTGTCGATGAGGCCGGAGGTCCAGCTGCCGTCGGACGTCTGCCAGCTGTAGGTAAAGTCGCTGACGAGCGAGGACTGGCGGATGCGGAGCATGGCCGAGTCGCCGGCGCAGACATCCACGCTGTCGGGGC
>CAMXAS010000023.1 GCA_947179195.1 uncultured Bacteroidales bacterium | reverse complement strand
GGAAGCCTTGCAGGCCTTGTCGGGCGTTTCGCCCGCTCCGGCCGCCCGCACGTTGGGCGAAGTGGCGGCCCGTATGCGCGCCGCCGCCGAGGAGGCGGGGATTCCGCCCGAAGCCGTGCAACGCGTCTATATCTCCGATTTCCAAACCGTGGTTTACGACGGCGCCTTGGACAGTCTGGCGCAATATATCGCGTTGACGCCCGCCGCTTACGACGACTGGCATATCGACAGCGTGGCCTTGGGGCAGGCGGTCTCGCCGCTGACGGGCGAGGGCGAACTGCAGGTTTGGGTCAGCCGCAGTGGGGCGGCGGGCGGCCTTGCGGAACGGCGGTTGCGTTACCTCTCGGAGGGGCTGGCGATGCCGGCGCGGCGGCTGAGGTTGCAACCCGGCGAACGGGTCTGCGAAACCTGGCCGTTCCGTTTGACGAAGCCGGGTTATCATGCCGTGGAACTGCGTTTGGAGCCCGACAGTGTACCTTACAACAACCATTGGTATATCAGTCTTTATCGGCCGCCGGTCTGCCGCGTGCTGCACGTTTACGAGGGGCAGCCGTCCGGGGCCGCGCGGCGCTTGTTCGGCCGCGATTCCGCTTTCAGCTACGGGGCCGTGCCGTTCAACCGTTTGGACTATGCCGCCTTGTCGGCGGCCGATTTCATCTTGGTGGAAGGCTTGTCGGCCTGGCCATCGGCCTTGACCGCCCGATTGGGCGATTATCTGCGGCAGGGCGGCCGCCTGGCGGTTATCCCGCCCGCGCCGACGGCGGAGTCCGCCGTGGACGCGCTCGACACCTGGTTGCGGACTTTGGTCGGGCAGCCCGTTTACGGCCGCTATACGGCATATACGCCATACCCCAAGCAGATAAGCGTGGAACCCTCGTTGAGGCGGCATCCGATTTGGCAAAAGGCCGTCTTGGCCGGCGGCCGCACGGCTTCCGAACGGAACGCCACCGAGCCGCTGACGGTTTACGGGGCCTACGGCCTTAGTGCGACGGAACCTCCGTTGTGGCCGGATTTTATCGCGGACTACCGGGTCGGCAACGGCCATCTCTACCTGTTTGCCGCGCCGTGGGACGAAACCTACAGCACGTTTACGCGGCATTACGGTTTTGTCGTCTGTCTGCTCGGCATGGCGGAGGAAGGCGGCGGGCTGAGGCCGCTGTATGTGGCCGACCGGCGCGCCGGCTACGCCTTGCCGTCCGTGCGGCGCGGCCATGCTGCCGGTGTCAAGGGGTGGCGGTTGGCGCCCGTCGGCATCGGCGGGGCGTCCGTGTCCGCCGACACCCAGTCCCTGCCGGCGGTGGTCACATCCGTGGCCGGCACCTATCGGCTCCAGGGCTTGGAGACGTTGCCGTCGGGCCATTACCGCCTGACGGATGCGGCGGGGCAAGCGCTCGACCTGCTGGCGCTCAATCCGCCCGCCTCGGAGTCGTGGCAGGCGTATCGGCAACCGATGGTGAGCGATACGGCGCCGGGCGCGTCAACCGCCCTTTCCGACACGCTGGAAACCCCGTTGAAAAAAGGCGCGAATTCGGCGCGTTCTTCCGTGCCTTTGTGGAAAATATTGCTTATTTTTGCCTTGGCCTTGATGGGGGTGGAAGCCGGCTTGCTGTACGCTTCCAAACCGCCCCGTCCGAAGGCCTAAGCCTTTTACGATTATGACAGAGGAAATCAACGATAGCGCATCTTCATCCCCTTACCGCGTTCAGTCCATCCCGGGTATGTTTCAGAATTGGTTTCTGGATTATGCCTCGTATGTGATACTCGAACGCGCCGTACCCGAAATCACCGACGGCCTCAAGCCTGTCCAGCGGCGTATCCTGCACGCCTTGTATAAACTGGAGGACGGCCGTTACAACAAGGTGGCCAACGTGGTCGGGCATACGATGCAGTACCACCCGCACGGCGACGCCTCCATCGGCGACGCGCTCGTGCAACTCGGGCAGAAAAACCTGCTCATCGACTGCCAGGGTAACTGGGGCAACATCCTGACCGGCGACTCGGCGGCGGCCCCCCGTTACATCGAGGCGCGTCTGTCCAAGTTCGCGCTGGAGGTCGTGTTCAACCCCAAGACGACGATATGGAAGCCCTCTTACGACGGCCGCAATCAGGAACCGGTCGTGCTGCCCGTCAAGTTCCCGCTGCTGTTGGCGCAGGGCGTGGAGGGTATCGCGGTGGGGCTTTCCACCAAGGTGTTGCCGCATAATTTCCGCGAACTGTTGCAGGCCTCGGTGGCCATCCTCAAAAAGGAAGACTTTACGCTCTATCCCGATTTCCCGACCGGCGGCCTCATGGACGTGACGAACTATCAGGACGGGCGTCGCGGCGGCAAGGTGCGCGTCAGGGCGCGTATCTCGCAGGCCGACAAGAAGACGTTGGTCATAGAGGACATCCCTTACGGCGAAACGACGGTGTCGGTCATCGATTCCATACTGAAAGCCAATGACAAGGGCAAGATTAAAATCCGCAAGATAGAGGACAATACGGCTGAAAACGTCGAAATCGTCGTGCATCTGCAACCCGGCGTTTCGCCCGATACGACCATCGACGCGCTCTATGCGTTCACGAACTGCGAGGTGTCGATTTCGCCCAATGCCTGCGTCATCACGGACGGAGCGCCGGCCTTCATGGATGTGAAGGAGATTCTGCGCAGCTCCACGGCCGACACGGTGGAACTGTTGAAGCAGGAGTTGCAAATCCGGCAGGAGGAATTGGAAAGCGATTGGCATTACACGTCCTTGGAAAAGATTTTCTTCGAGGAACGGATTTACCGGGAATTGGAGAAAGACGCGAAGAAGTGGGAGGATTTGCTCAAAGGCATCGAAAAGGCGTTCAAGCCGTTCGAATCGCGTCTGCGCCGCGCCGTCACGCGCGAAGATGTCGTCCGGCTGACGGAAAAGCCGGTGCGCAAGATTTCCAAGTTCGACGTCAAGAAAGCCGACACGCATATCAAGGAGTTGGAAGCCGAGATGAAAGAGGTGGCGCATAAGCTGTCGCACCTGACCGATTACGCCATTGAATATTTCGAACATATTTTGGAGAAGTACGGCGAGGGACGCGAACGCAAGACCGAAATCCGGAGTTTTGAAGTCATCCAGGCGGCGCGCGTCGCGGCCACGAATCAGAAACTCTATGTGAACCGTGAGGAAGGCTTTGTGGGGACGGGCATGAAGAAAGACGAATACGTGTGCGAATGTTCCGACCTCGACGACATCATCGTGTTCCGTCAGGACGGCAATTTCATGGTGACGAAAGTGGCCGACAAGGTGTTTGTGGGCAAGGATATCCTGCATGTGGGCGTCTTTGAACGCAACGACGAACGTACGATATATAACATGGCCTACCACGACGGTAAGAGCGGTTTCGCCTACGTGAAACGGTTTGCGATAGGCGGCGTGACGCGCGACAAGGACTACCTGTTGACACAGGGTACGCCCGGTACGAAAATCCTGTATTTTACGGCCAATCCGAACGGCGAGGCCGAGGTGGTGAAAGTGTATCTGAAGCCGAAGCCGAAATTGAAGAAACTGCAGTTTGAATTCGATTTCAAGACGCTGGCGGTCAAGGGGCGCGGTTCGATGGGCAACATTCTGAGCCGCAATCCGGTCAAGAAAGTGATTTTGGCGGAGGAGGGCGTTTCCACTTTGGGCGCGCGCCGCATTTGGTACGACGAGGTCGTGCAGCGGCTCAACGCCGAGGAACGCGGCTTGCTGTTGGGCGAATTCAAGGGCGACGACAAGATTCTGACGCTGATGGAGAACGGCGCCTATAAACTGACTTCGTTCGACCTGAGTACGCATTTCGAGGAGGATATGACGTATATCGGCAAGTATTATCCCGACCGCATCGTGACGGCTATATATATTGAACCGAAAACGGATTTGTGGTATATCAAGCGTTTCTGCCCCGAGATGAGCGACAAGCGCGTCCCGTTTTTGGACGAGGGGGCGGTTTGCCGCGCGATGACGGTGGATTACGCGCCGCGCCTGAAGGTCTTTTACAAAGCCGATGCCAAGGGCCGCGTGCCCGAGCCGGAGGAAATGGACGTGGCGGAATTTATCGCCGTAAAGGGCTTCAAGGCCAAGGGCAAACGGCTGGCAAGCAAGGCGGTCGAGAAAGTGGAATGGCTGGAACCGGCGGAGGAGGAACCCGATTATGAGGCCCTGTTGCGGGAACGCTTGGCGGCGGATGCCGCGGCCTCCGAGGCGGCCACGTTCGGCGGCGATGACGCGCCGGAAGACGGGGCGGCCGATGACGGCGCGGTTGCGGAGCAGCTTTCGCTCGAATTTTAAATGGTAAGAACTTTTAAATCCTAAATGATATGAAGAACAGTGAAGTGAAAAACATTGCCCCCGGTGTGGACTGGGTCGGCATTTTGGATTTCGACATCGTGACGTTCGACGTGGTCATGGAAACCAAATACGGCACGACCTATAACTCTTATCTCGTGCGCGGCAAAGAGAAAACGGCCTTGGTGGAAACGGCCAAGGTGACGTTTTGGGATGAATACCTTGAGAAAATCAAATCGCTCGTGGACCCGGCCGCCATCGATTACCTCGTATTGAACCATACCGAGCCCGACCACAGCGGTTCGCTCGTGAAACTGCTGGAGATTTGCCCGAAAGCGACGGTTATCGCGAGCGGTACGGCCCTGCGTTATCTGGCCGACATCGTGAACAAGCCCTTCCCGCAGCAGGCCGTCAAGGACGGCGACAGCCTGGATTTGGGCGGCAAGACGCTGCGTTTCATCAGCGCGCCCAACCTGCACTGGCCGGACAGTATGTACACGTATCTGCCCGAAGACAAGGTGCTGTTCACGTGCGACTCTTTCGGCGCGCACTATGCCGACAAGGGCGTTTTCGACGACGCGGTGGGCAATTACGACGATGCGTTCAAATATTACTACTGGGCCATCCTGCGGCCGTTCAGCCGCTTCTTCCTGAAAGCCATCGAAAAGGTGGAAGCCTTGGATATCGCCGCGATTTGTCCGGGACACGGCCCGATCCTGCGGAAAGACTGGAAGAAATACGTGGCCCTGTCCAAACAGTGGAGCGAGGAGTTCATCAAGTTCCCGCTCACCAACCGCGTCATGGTGGCCTATGTATCGGCTTACGGCTATACGGGCGCGTTGGCCGAAAAGATAGCCGACGGCATCCGTTCGGCGGGCTTGGACGTGGACCTCTGCAATGTGGAGAAGATGGACGCCGGCGAGATTTCGGCGCATATGGAACAGGCTTCGGCCTATCTGTTCGGTTCCTCGACCATCAACCAAAATGCGTTGCCGCCGATTTACACCTGCTTCGCGCTCCTGTCGCCCTTGCGCGACCGCGGCAAACTGGCGGGCGGCTTCGGCTCCTACGGTTGGAGCGGCGAGGCGCGCGACGTCATCGAAGGCAATATCAAGACGTGCAAGCTCTCGTTCGTGGAAAACTACTTCGTCAAGTTCCGTCCGAGCGAGGAAGAACTCAAAGGCGCGTTCGACTTCGGCGTCCGTTTTGCGCAGAAGATGCTGTAAAAACGGTCGTGCCGATAAGAAAAAAGCACCCCATGCGGGGTGCTTTTTTCGTTTAGGGCCAGCCGTTTTACGCTAAATGTTTCCGCAGGATATCCACCAAGTCCTGCCGCGCGTAGCCGCACTGGTGTTGCAGGTCTTCCACGGGGCCGTGCAGTACGAAACGGTCGGCGGGCATCCCGAGCCGGTGGATTTCGACTTTCGTCCCGGTTTCGGCCGCGTATTCGCAAACGGCACTGCCCAAGCCGCCGTCCACGACCCCGTCTTCCAACGTGTATATAAGGTCGTAATGCGAGAAGATATGTGTCAGCAAGGCCGTGTCGAGCGGCTTGAGATAAATCATGTTGAACAGGCCGGGGCCTTGCGTCGCATCCGTCCAGTCCGCGCCCGTTGTATGGAGGTAGTCGCGGGTGGCGGCGATGGCCGTGTTGCCGATATGGCCGAGGCTGACGAAGGCGATGCGGCGGCCTTCGCGCAATGTTTGGCCTTGTCCGGGCGGCAGGAGTTCGAACGGCGTCTTCCAGCGGGGCGTCACGCCGCGGCCGCGCGGGTAGCGGATGACGAACGTACCGTATTGGCCGGATTGGGCTGTGAACATCAGGTTGCGCAACTCCCGCTCGTTGAGCGGCGAGGCGATGGTCAGGTTGGGGATGGGGCGGAAGCAGGCCAAATCGAACGCACCGTGGTGCGTGGCGCCGTCTTCCCCCACGATGCCCGCGCGGTCGAGGCAGAACACGACCGGCAGTTGCTGTAGCGCGACGTCGTGGATGACTTGGTCGTAGGCGCGCTGCATGAAAGAGGAATAGATGTTGCAGAACGGCATCATGCCCGCGGCGGCCAAACCCGCCGAAAACGTGACGGCGTGCTGTTCGGCGATGCCCACGTCGAACGTGCGTTCCGGCATCTTTTTCATCATGAGGTTGAGCGAACAGCCGGTCGGCATGGCCGGCGTGATGCCGACGATGCGCGGGTTCAGGCGCGCGAGTTCGATGATGGTTTTGCCGAAAACGTCCTGGTAGCGCGGCGCGAGGCTGAGGTTGATGCCCGGCTTGATGATTTCGCCCGTTTGGCTGTCGAATCGTCCCGGCGCGTGGAACAGCGTCGGGGCGGCTTCGGCCGTCTTCATGCCCTTGCCCTTGGTCGTGACGATATGCAGGAGTTTGGGGCCTTGTATGCGTTTAAGCGCTTCGAGCGTCCGTACCAGCGTCGGGAGGTCGTGTCCGTCCACGGGGCCGAAATAGCGGAAGTCGAGGGCTTCGAATAAATTTCCTTGTTTAAAGAACAGGCTTTTCAGGGCGCCGGTCATGCGGCTGAGCGCGTGGCGCGCGCCTTTGCCCGTTTCGTTTTTGCCGAGCCGGTCCCATACGCGGTCTTTCACGTTGTTGTAGCGGCGGGACGTGGCGATTTTGGTGAAATAACGGCTCAGCGCGCCGGTGCTCTTGTCTATCGAGATACCGTTGTCGTTGAGAATCACCAAAAGGTTGCTGTTGGATACGCCGGCGTTGTTCAGGCCTTCGAACGCCAGGCCGCCCGTCATGGCGCCGTCGCCGATAACGGCGATGTGCTGGCGGGTGGTGTCGCCCTTGAGTTTGGAAGCCACGGCCATGCCGAGGGCGGCGGAAATGGACGTGGAGGAATGCCCGGTGGCGAAAGCGTCGTATTCGCTTTCAAACGGGGAAGGAAAGCCGCTCAGGCCGCCCAATGTCCGGATGGAAGGGAAGCGGTCGCGGCGACCGGTCAGAATCTTGTGCGGGTAGGCCTGATGCCCGACATCCCACACGATGCGGTCGTGGGGCGTGTTGAACACGTAATGCAGGGCTACGGCCAGCTCCACGGTGCCGAGCGAGGAACCGAGATGGCCGGGGTGATCCGACATCACGTCGATGATGTAGTCGCGCAACTCCTCCGCCAGGGTCGGCAACGAGCCGACCGGCAGGGCGCGCAGGTCTTCAGGCGTCTGTATGTTTTCGAGCAGGTTTCCCATCATGAAAAAAGCCACCCGACAGACCGAAGCCTGCCGGGTGGCGTACAAGCGGCAATGGCGCGCTTATTTGAAGAGTTTCGTCGTCAGTTCGGCCACGCGGTTCGAGTAACCGAATTCGTTGTCGTACCACGATACGATTTTCACGAAGTTGCCGTCCATTACCTTCGTCAGTTTAGAGTCGAAGATGGAGGAGTGCGAGTTGCCCACGATGTCGATGCTGACAATCGGGTCTTCGCAGTATTCCAGAACGCCTTTCATCGGGCCTTCGGCCGCAGCCTTGATGGCGGCGTTCACTTCTTCGGCCGTCACGTTGCGGTTCAGTTCAGCCGTCAGGTCAACGACCGAGCCGTCGGGCGTGGGCACACGCATGGCGAAACCGTCCAGTTTGCCTTTCAGTTCCGGAACCACGAGGCCGACCGCTTTGGCGGCACCGGTGCTCGTCGGGATAATCGATACGGCGGCCGCACGGGCACGGCGCAGGTCTTTGTGCGGGGAGTCCAGAATAATCTGGTCGTTCGTGTAGGAGTGAATCGTGTTCATCAAACCGCGCTTGATGCCGAAAGCGTCGTTGAGCACCTTGGCCACGGGCGCAAGGCAGTTCGTCGTGCAGGAAGCGTTCGATACGAACGTCAGTTCGGGTTTGATCATGTGTTCGTTCACACCGAGTACGATCGTGGCGTCCACATCTTCGGCCTTGTCGGCGGGAACGGTCAGAATCACCTTCTTGGCACCGGCCTGGATATGCTTGCTCATGGCTTCGCGGTTCTTGAAACGACCCGTCGATTCCACAACGACATCCACGCCCAATTCTTTCCACGGCAGGTTGGCCGGGTCTTTTTCGGCATAGACTTTAATGCGCTGACCGTTGATGACGAGGTATTCGCCTTCCACCTGCACCGTGCCGGGGAAGCGTTTGTGTACGGAGTCGTACTTGAGCAGGTGCGCCAGCGTCTGCGGGTCGGTCAGGTCGTTGAACGCTACGACTTCCACATCGGGTTTGTTCAACAGATTGCGGAACGTGATACGGCCGATACGACCGAAACCGTTGATTGCGACTTTTACTTTTGCCATGGTTGTAAAGTTTTAAGTTGTTTATAATGATTTCGTGAACATAAACGTTTTACGAAACAAAGTTACACATTTTTTTCCTAATCGTCCCCATAAGTTTCGGGAAAACGCCAAATCGTTTGAAAAATGCTTATATTTGCTCTGCTATATGCCATTATGGACGGCGGGGCTTCGTGCATCCGCCGGGTTCGCAAATTTAACGATATTGATTATGAAAACCATGCAGGCGTACATCGCCGAAAACCAAGACCGTTTCTTAGAAGAATTATTCGGCCTGATTCGGATTCCGTCCATCAGTTCCGAACAGGCGCACAAACCCGATATGGAACGTTGCGCGCGCTATCTGGCCGACGCGCTGCTGGCGGCCGGCGCCGACAGGGCGGAAGTGATGCCCACGGCCGGCAATCCGGTCGTCTATGGCGAGAAAATCATCAGTCCGGACGCCCACACGGTGCTGGTCTATGGTCACTACGACGTCATGCCCGTTGACCCGGTGTCGGAATGGCATACGCAGCCGTTCGAACCCGTGGTCAAGGACGGTCGGATTTACGCGCGCGGCGCCAACGACGACAAGGGGCAGAGCTTCATCCATATCAAGGCGTTCGAGTATCTGGTCAAGGAAGGCCTGTTGGCCTGCAATGTCAAGTTCATGCTGGAGGGCGAGGAGGAAATCGGTTCCCCCTCGTTGGAGGCTTGGTGCGCCGAACACAAGGAAATGCTGAAGGCCGACGTCATCATCGCGTCCGACACGAGCATGGTGACGGCCGATATCCCGGCCGTGACGGTGGGCTTGCGCGGCTTGAGTTACGTGGAAGTCAAGGTGACGGGGCCGAACAAGGACCTGCACTCCGGGCTGTTCGGCGGGGCGGTGGCCAATCCGGCCAACGTATTGGCCCGTTTGGTGGCCGACCTTATCGACGACAACGGGCATATCACGATTCCGGGCTTCTACGACGACGTGCTGGAAGTGAGTGCGGCCGAACGGGCGGCCATGGCCGAAGCCCCGTTCAATTTGGAGAACTATAAGAAAGCCTTGGAGATTGAACAGGAAAGCGGCGAAGCCGGGTTCACGACCTTGGAGCGCACGGGCATCCGTCCGTCCCTGGATGTAAACGGTATTTGGGGCGGCTATACGGGTGAAGGCTCCAAGACGGTGTTGCCGTCGGTGGCGCACGCCAAGATTTCCATGCGGCTCGTGCCGAACCAGGACTGGCGGAAAATCGCGCAGTTGATTGCCGACCATCTGAAAGCCAAGGCGCCCAAGAGCGTCAAGGTGGAAGTCGAAGTCCTGCACGGCGGGCAGGCCTACGGTTGCCCGTTGTCGTTGCCGGCCTATCAGGCGGCCGAGAAAGCCTATCTGGATGTCTATGGCCGCAAGCCCGTGCCCACGCGCAGCGGCGGCAGCATCCCCATCGTGGCGGCCTTCGAGCGCGTCCTGGGCTTGAAAACTTTGCTCATGGGCTTCGGTTTGGAGCAAGACGCCATCCATTCGCCCAACGAAAACTTCGAGTTGCGCCGCCTGTTCCAAGGCATGGAAGCCGTGGCGGCGTTCTACGGCCATTACGCCACGATGCGTTAGGCGCGAAGCATCATATGGATAACGGTTAAAGCGGGCGTATCGGGTTATGGGCATCGTTATACGGCAGAGTTTGAAGGGCACGGTGGTGACCTATGCGGGGGCTTTCATCGGCTTCCTCAACACGCTGTTCATCGCCACCCATTTCCTGACGCCGGAAGAAATCGGCTTGCAACGCATCTTGGTGGAGGCCGCCATGTTGTTGGCGGGCCTGTCCCAATTGGGCGTGAACCAGGTCGGTGTCCGTTATTTTCCCTATTTCAAAACGGAAGACGGGCGGCACAAGGGATTCTTTTATTATCTCTGCCTGTTGCCGGTTATCGGGATTGCGTTTTTCGGTTTCCTGTATTTCCTGCTGCAACAGCCGCTTGACCGCTATTTCGCGGCAGAGTCGCCCTTGTTTACCGACTATTATTTTTGGGTGTTCCCGCTGGCGGTCTTCATGGTGTATATGGTCGTGTTCGAGACCTACGGCAATGTGCTCCTGCGGATTACCGTCCCGCGGATGGTGCGGGAAGTGGGGCTGCGGTTGTTTACGGTGGCCGGCATCGTGCTGTACGGTTTGGGCTACGTCAATCTCAACGGTTTTGTCGTCTTGCTGACCTTGGCCTATGCGTTGGCCTGCCTTGTCGATTTGCTCTACGCGCTTTGGCTCTGTCCGCCGCGCGGGTGCTTGCATCCGGCCTCCGATATTCCGGTGCCGATGCGTCGCGACATCGCCTCCTATTCGTTTTTCCTGATGTTGGGCAGTCTGGCCAATCTGTTGGTCTTGCGGGTGGATGTGTTTATGGTCAGCGCCAAAATGGGGTTGGAATACACGGCCATTTACAGCATTGCCTATTATATGGCCGTTATCATCGAGATGCCTTCCCGTTCCACGGGCATGATATCCATGCCGCTCATCGCCGAAGCCTATAAGCAGGGCGACCGGTCCCGGCTTTCGGAATTATACCGGAAAGTCGCTTTGAATCAATTTTTGGTGGCGCTCCTCGTGTTTTTCGTACTGTGGATTAACATCCGGAATGTCTATGCGGTGATGCCCAACGGCGCGTTTTATGCGCAAGGCGTCGGCGTCGTATTGTTCATCGCGTTGGCGAAAATCATAGAGAGTGTCAGTACGGTAGGCGGGAACGTGTTGAATTATTCGCCGTATTACCGCTATTCCTTGCCGTTCATTTTCCTGTTGGGCGGTCTGACAGTGACGACGAACCTTTGGCTGATTCCGCGCATGGGCGTCAACGGCGCCGCCTTGGCCACGCTGATAACGGTGGTGGTCTATGCGGTGGCGATGCTGCTGTTTGTCGCATGGAAAATCAAAATCCATCCGTTCTCGTTCGGGATGCTGAAAGCCTTGGCGGTGGTCGTGCTGGGTTGCGGCTTGCACGCGCTTTGGCCGACGATGGGGCATCCGGTCGTGGACGCTTGTGTGCGCACGGTGGTGCTCGGCGGTTTGGCGCTGTGGACCGTCTATAAACTCCAAGTATCGGCGGAGTTCAACGGCCTGTTGGAAGAAAGTGTCAGGCGTGTAAAGCAGGTGGCGTATCGTGTTCGCCGATGAGGATTTTTTTCCAAAATTCGGGTTCGTATCGGTCCCAGGCATGGCAACCGAAAGGTAGAGACTTATTCAACGCAAATAGGTAAGAGGGATAGCATTCGAATGCGAAACGGAGCCCCTCTTCAATCGGTGCTACGTAAAAATTGACATACGCGTGGCGTGTGTCGAGACTCCAAAAACGATCTTCGGTTTTACGGTTAATGGAAGTGAAGAAGTTTACGGTGTTTTCAAATTTGAGGGCGTGCCATCTCTCTATAGATAATTTTTTCAGTTTCAATAAAAGCGAATTATGGAAGGAGAAACAATGCCGGTAGGGCTTGAATTTCCCGGTATGGCTTAGAACCTTGATGCAGGATTGCACTTTGCGCAATGACAAACCGCCATTCCCGACGGCATATAACCGTTTGCTGGTTCTGAACCGCCAGAATCTTTTGAACCAGGGGGCTCCGATGTAATCGTAGCCTTTGGCGCACCAAAAAGCCAATTCATCCTTAAATACCAAAGCGTCTAATTGATGAATCAAGATGTAGGTAAAATTTTCAAAAGCCTTATAAAAGTCAAGGGATAGCAATAATCGATTATAGCCCTCGATATCGCGGAAATACGTTTCTTTGAAATGAATGCAGTGGTAGGATACGTTATACCGTTTAAAATAGGCGGCGTATTCGTCAACGGACAATTTGGGCGGTCCAACCAATATAAATGGATGTTTCCCGAGTATTTTGCAGCATTGTTCCAATGAAATCCGTTCAGAATCACTTAACATGCTTTTATAAACGGGTATAACAACTGAGACTGAATTCATTTCAATACCATTTCAGGCATGATGCCAATGCAAATTCCTGTATATTCTCCTCGGAATGATATATAGATGGGCGCTCCAAGTGGAAAGCAGGCCGTAGTGCTTGACCATGATGCGGTAGCGTTCTTTCCAACTCCTTACCTCGTGTTGTGCCGAATAGCCGCCCACGAGGTAATGGGCGAGCGGCAGGCCGCTGTTGAAGATGTCGGCGGGCTGTGTCTTCTCCAGGGCGTTGATGACCCAGTCAAAGTCGGCTGAGGTCGGGTAGTGTTGCCAGTCGTAAAACGCGCAGATGCGCGGATCCACCCAAATGGCCTGATGGCAGACGAGCATCCCGCGTCGGAACGAACGGGGCGTGAGTTTTTGCGGCGGCC
>CAMXAS010000022.1 GCA_947179195.1 uncultured Bacteroidales bacterium | reverse complement strand
CGCGTACCGAAGCGCCCCGTACCGAGGGCGAACAGGCGGCCGAATAAAAGCGGTTACGCCTACAGGAAAACGGCTGTCCCGTGCGGGGCGGCCGTTTTTTTATCCGTTTTTCGTATATTTGTTCATGAAACCGGCATAAAGGCTTTGATTATGGAAATGGAAAACAAGCAGGAACAGAATAATATGGACCGCCGCGCCTTCCTCAAACGCATGGGGCTGGGACTGGCGGCTTCGTCGGCTGTGTTGACCGCCTGCAAGGGCGGCAAAAACGGCGGGCGGGCGGCCTCGGATGGTCCGACGGTGGGCACGGGCGACATGACCTATCGTTACCAGCGTCGTTCCGGCGACAAGGTGTCGCTGTTGGGCTACGGCTGTATGCGTTGGCCGCTGCGGACCCGCCCTGACGGCGAGGAGGAAATCGACCAGGAAGCGGTCAATGCGTTGATCGACTATGCCATCGCGCATGGCGTCACCTACTTCGATACGTCGCCCGCCTATGTGCGCGGTTGGTCGGAGACGGCTACGGGCATCGCGTTGAGCCGCTATCCGCGCGACAAATACTTCATCGCCACCAAGTTGTCGAATTTCGCACCCTCCACGTGGTCGCGCAGGGCTTCGAAGGCCATGTACCACAACTCGTTCAAGGCCTTGCAGGTGGATTACATCGACTACTATCTGCTGCACGCCGTGGGCATGGGCGGCGGCATGGAGGAGTTCCGTCACCGCTATATCGACAACGGGATGCTGGATTTCCTGTTGAAAGAACGCAAGGCCGGCCGCATCCGTCACCTGGGCTTTTCCTACCACGGCGACATCGCGGTGTTCGACTACCTGCTGTCCAAACACGACGAATACCAATGGGATTTCGTGCAGATACAGATGAACTACGTCGATTGGAAGCACGCCAAGGAAGTGAACACGCGCAATACGAACGCCGAATATCTCTACGGCGAATTGCAGAAGCGCGGCATTCAAGCCGTCATTATGGAACCGCTGTTGGGCGGCCGTCTTTCCAAGGTGCACGACCATATCGCGGCTACGCTCAAACAGCGGCAGCCGGAAGAGAGCGTGGCTTCGTGGGCCTTCCGTTTCGCGGGCTCGGCCGAGGGCGTGCTTACGGTTTTGAGCGGCATGACGTATATGGAACACCTGCAGGATAACGTCAAGACCTATTCGCCCTTGGTGCCGCTTACGCCCGACGATTACGTCTTTTTGGAACAGACGGCGCAGCAGTTGCTGCGTTACCGCACCGTGCCCTGCAACGAATGCCAATACTGTATGCCGTGTCCTTACGGCCTCGATATTCCGGGCATCTTCGTGCACTACAACAAATGCGTCAACGAGGGCAATACGCCTTCTTCTTCGGGTGACGAAGATTACCGCCGCGCCCGCCGCGCGTTCCTGGTCGGTTACGACCGTTCGGTGCCGAAACTGCGGCAGGCCGACCACTGCATCGGTTGCGGCCAGTGCAAGCCGCATTGCCCGCAGGGCATCGACATTCCGGAAGAGTTGCGGCGCATAGACCGTTTTGTGGAAGACTTGAAACAAGGTCGGGAATTTTAAAAGAAAACACCTGTCATAATGGAAAATACGATACAGACCGCGCCGGCGGGCGCGGTAAGACTTTACGCCTGGCGTTACGGCGAATGGAAAACCTATTTGGCGGCCGCCTTGTTCGTGGTGGGCAATATCGCGGGGCCGCAGCTGTGCCACCTCGCGCATTTGGGTGGCCCCACCTGGCTGCCGATTTACTTTTTCACGCTCATCGGCGCCTATAAATACGGTTGGCGCGTCGGGCTGCTGACGGCCTTGGCCTCGCCGCTCGTCAACGCGCTGTGGTTCGGGATGCCGGCGGTGGCCGCTTTGCCGGCCATCCTGCTGAAGTCGGTGCTGCTGGCCGTGGCGGCCGGCTGGGCGGCGCAGCGTTTCGGCCGCGTGCGCCTGTGGATATTGGCCGCCGTCGTGCTGGCCTATCAGACGCTCGGCACGCTGGGCGAATGGGCCATGGGCGATACGTTTTATGAAGCGGTGCAGGATTTCCGGCTCGGCTTGCCGGGGATGCTCGTGCAAGTGGTTGGCGGCTATCTGGTTATCCGTTTTTTGTTGAAGAAGTAAGATTACACCTATGTTGCGCAAGATAAGAATCACGTTGGCGTTGTTGTGCTTCGGGCTCATCACGCTGTTGTTTTTGGATTTCACGGGCACGTTGCACGCCTATTTCGGTTGGTTGGCCAAAATCCAGTTCCTGCCGGCCGTGTTGGCCTTGAATGTCGGCGTCGTATTGGGGCTGATAGTGCTGACGTTGCTGTTCGGCCGCGTCTATTGCTCGGTCATCTGTCCGTTGGGCGTCATGCAGGATGTTTTCGGCTGGCTCGGCAAGAAAGCGAAGAAAAACCGTTACACGTATTCGCCGGCCAAGTCTTGGTTGCGTTACGTCATGTTGGGGCTGTTCCTGGGCGCGCTCGTGGCCGGAATCGGCTCGCTCGTGGCTTTACTGGCGCCTTACAGCGCCTATGGCCGGATTGCCTCCAACCTGTTCGCGCCGCTCTGGCAGTGGGGCAACAATGTACTGGCCTATTTCGCCGAACGTTTCGGCAGTTATGCGTTTTACGAAAAGGAGGTTTGGCTCAAAAGCCTGCCGACCTTTATCGTGGCCGCGCTCACGTTCGCGCTGTTGGGCGTTTTGGCCTGGCGCAACGGCCGCACCTATTGCAATACGATTTGCCCGGTGGGCACGGTCTTGAGTTGCTTGGCGCGTTTCGCGTGGTTTAAACCGACGCTCGACGCCGATAAATGCGTGGGCTGCCGGCTGTGCGAACGCAACTGCAAGGCCGCGTGCATCGACGTGCAGCACCACCGCATCGACTACAGCCGTTGCGTGGCCTGCATGGACTGCCTCGACCGTTGCAACAAGGGCGCGATAACGTTCAAGCATACGGCTAAATCCGTCCAGCCGGCCGTGAGCGCGGCCGCCACGGATCCGGCCCGGCCGGTGGATACGGCGCGCCGGAGTTTTTTGGCGGGCGTCGGCGTATTGGCCGCCACTTCCGCGCTCAAGGCGCAGGAAAAACACGTGGACGGCGGTTTGGCTGCCATCGTGGCCAAGCAGCGTCCGCAACGTCAAACGCCCATCGTGCCGCCCGGCGCGCGCAGCCTGAGCCATTTCTCGCAGCATTGCACGGCCTGTCAGCTCTGCGTGTCGGTTTGCCCGAACAACGTGCTGCGCCCCTCTACCGACTTGGAGACGCTCATGCAACCCGAATCGTCCTACGAACGCGGCTATTGCCGCCCTGAATGCACGAAGTGTTCGGAGGTATGTCCCGCGGGCGCGATTCAGAAAATAACGCCGGCCGAAAAGTCGTCCATTCAAATCGGCCATGCCGTATGGGTGGCTCAAAACTGCGTGCCGTTGACCGACGGCGTGGCTTGCGGCAACTGCGCGCGCCATTGCCCCGCCGGCGCCATCACGATGGTGTCTTCCGACCCGGCGGTGCCCGGCGCCCCGCAGATACCGGCCGTCAACACCGAACGCTGTATCGGTTGCGGCGCCTGCGAGAACCTGTGTCCCGCACGTCCGTTCAGCGCCATCTATGTGGAAGGGCATGAACGCCACCGCGAAATCTAAGGGGTAGCGAAATTCCCATAGATTTCGTATATTTGTCCTTTATTAAGGAGGCGGAAGTCCCCTCCGGAAAGGACAAATAACTATGCCTACGTTATACGAACGGCTTTTGCAGGACGTGCGCTTTCAGGAAGGTATGAAAGTGTGCATGAACTGCGGTACCTGTACGGCCATCTGTCCGGCCGCCGAGTTCTACGATTACGATCCGCGCAAAGTGCTGGATTTGGTGCAGCGGAAAAAGGAAGCGGAATTGGAAGCGCTTCTCAAAAGCGATGTCATTTGGTTTTGCGGCGAATGTATGTCCTGTCTGACGCGTTGTCCGCGCAACAACGGCCCCGGCCTTGTCATCATGGCCTTGCGGACGCTTTCCCAACAGACCGGTCTGTTCGTCCATTCGCAGAAAGGCCGTCAGCAGATTCTGTTGAAACGCGGTATCGGCGAAAATATCCTCAAATACGGTTATTGCGTTTATGGCCCCACGGTGATGCCGGAGGCCCATCCCGAACTCGGGCCGGTTTGGGAGTGGGAACACGCGCATCTGCCGGAAGTCTTCGAGCGGTTGCACGGCAATTTGGACAAACGCGGCCCGGGGGCGTTGCGCAGGATTCCCGAAGAAGACTTGGCGGAACTGAAAAGCATCTTCGACGTGACGGGTACCACGGAACTCTTTGACGATATTGAACATTATTCGGCTGAAAAAGCGCGCGATATGGGTTTGGATATGGACGCCTATATCCGCGAGGTCGAGGAAACGATGAGCAGATAATCATGAAATTAGAAGGAAAAAAACTGATATGGAAAGACTATCAGAAGGAAATTCCCGACGATAAGTACTTTTATGTCCGTTCCTGCATCCGGCAGAATATGTTTCCGGCTTCCGAGCATTATTTCTTGAAAATCATGCGGGAAGACCTGGGTAAGGATGTCTTCGAAACGGAACATCATACCACTTGCGGCGGCATCGGCTACCACTGCGACGTCATCAAAATCGAAACGATCATGGCCATCGTGGCGCGGCAGTTCGCGCTTATGACCGAAGCCGGCTACAAGAACTACGCGGTGTCGTGCATCACGTCTTTCGGCTTATATACCGAAATCATCCATACGTGGCAGACGTTCCCCGAAGTTTTGGCCAAAACGCGGCGGCAGCTCAAGGAAGCCACGGGGCGCGAGTTCGAGATTCCGGAGCACGTGGCGCACGCCAGCGACATTATCTTCAAGTTGCGGAACGAAATCGCGGCCAAGGCCAAATACAAACTCATCAATAAGAAAACGGGCGAACCGCTGAAGGTGGTCGAACATATCGGTTGCCATTACGCCAAGATGTTCCCGCACAAGGGCGTGGGCGGCGCCGAATATCCGTATGTATTGGCCGGCATGATAGAGGCTTGGGGCGGCGAAATCGTCGATTATCCCGAACGGCGCCACTGCTGCGGCTTCGGCTTCCGTCAGTATTTCGTCAAGCCGAACCGGGGCTATTCGCTCTCCAATACGCATAAGAAATTCGAGTCGATGGAACCGTTCAAGCCGGATATGATCATTACCAACTGTCCGGGTTGCCCGATGTTCATGGACCGTTGGCAGTACGTCATCGCCGAGACGGAAGGCAAGACCTACGGCGAGAACCACCACGGCATCCCGGTCTTCACCTACGAGGAGGTGGCGGGCCTGGTGCTGGGCTACGACCCTTGGGATTTGGGTTTGCAGGTACACCAAATCGGCCCCGAACCCGTTTTGGACAAGATTGGGATTCCCTACGACCCCGAGGCCAAATACAAAGGCGCGGCGGGGCAGGATATAGGTAAACCGGAATTGCCGGAAAACATCTGTTGCTGTTAGAAATCAAAAACGATGAAAGAGACAATCGCAATCATAGGCGGTGGGCCGGCCGGTATGGAAGCGGCCCTGAGTCTGGCCGGACGCGGCTATAAGGTATATCTCGTGGAGAAGACGGACGCTTTGGGCGGCCATTTGGCCCGTTGGGACCGGCTGTTTCCGCAGCAGGACCCGGCGCAGGACCTCTTGAACGAGATGATAGGCAAGGTACGGGAGGCCGACGATTATATCGAGGTGATTTACGGCACCGAATTGCAATACGTCAAGCGGCGTATGCGCGGTCTGGAAGTCATGCTGAGCAATCAGACGGTGTTGCAGGTGGACGCGGTGCTCGTGGCCTGCGGGTTCGACCTGTTCCGGGCCGAGCGCAAGGAGGAGTACGGCTACGGCATCTACGAGAACGTGTTGACGTCGGCTGATTTGGAACGCAAGTTCAAGGAGAAGAAAGTCGTTTGCCACGACGGGCGGACGCCGCAGAAGGTGGCGTTCGTGCATTGCGTCGGCTCGCGCGACGAAAAGGTGGACCATACGTATTGCTCGAAGGTCTGCTGTGTGACGGCCGTCAAGCAGGCTTGCGAAATCAAGGAACTCTATCCGGAGGCGGAAGTGTTCAACCTCTATATGGACTTGCGGATGTTCGACCGCTATTTCGAACAGATGTACCATAAGGCGCAGAGCCATTTCGGCGTGCATTTCGTGCGCGGCCGTCTGTCCGAAGTGTCGGAAACCGTGGACGGCAGGATTCAGATTAAGACCGAAGACACGTTGTTGGGCCGCCCGATGAAACTGACCGTGGATATGCTCGTGCTCATGGTGGGCATGCAGGCTTGCGCCGCCACGGCGGAACTGGCCGAGAAACTCGACCTCAAGGTGTCGCCCTCCGACCATTTCTTCGAGACCAAGGATTTGTTCCTGCGCGGCAACCAAGCGCACGCCAAGGGCATCTTCCTGGCGGGAGCCTGCACGGGGCCGAAGTCGTTGCCCGACACGTTGCAGGACGCGCGTTCGGCGGCCGAGAGCATCCACCGTTACCTGACCGATTAACCCCAAACCTGAGAACGCCATGAAAGATTTCGGCTTCGGCTTAAAAAAGAGCGGGGTGATTGATTTGGACGGAATCGACTGGACGCTGTTTCGGGAGATTGCGGCCGAGGAACCCAGTTTCATGAATTGCTTTTATTGCGGCACCTGCACGGCCACGTGCAGCGCCGGCAAATATACGGGCTTCAACCTGCGCCGTCTGCAACTGCTCGTCAAACGCGGACAGTGGGAGGAAGTGGCGCAGCGGATACCCGAATGTATGCTGTGCGGTAAATGTCAGTGGGTTTGTCCCAAGGGCGTGAATACCCGCCATATTGTTATGCTTATAAACAAGAAGCTCCATGCACGAAAGATTTGCTAACGCCTTCGACCCGTTCGTGATTCCCTACATGATAGGCTTTGTCTTCGTCATCGCCTATCTCGTGGGGGCCTTGTGCTATGTGGTCAAGCAACTGCCGTTGAGCGATAAGAAAAAGATGCTCAAACATCTTTTCAGTTATAAGATTTTCATCACCGTCAAGGATATTTTCGCCGACTGTCTGTTGCACGTCAAGATTTGGAAAAAGAACAAGTTGCTGGGCTATATGCACTCCAGCATCGCGTTCGGATGGTTCATGCTGATTTTGGTGGGGCATATCGAAATCTTTTTCTATGCGCCGCACCGCGTCAACCTGCCGTATTACCCGATTTTCTTCCGCTATTTCATGATGGAGACGGAAACGACCGTGGGTGGTAGCGTGTTCTTCTTCCTCATGGACTTTTTCCTGCTCATGGTGCTGTCGGGCATCGCGCTGGCCATGATCAAGCGGCTCCGCCGGCGGTTCTTCGGCATGAAACGCACCACGCGCCTTAAATGGAACGACCGCCTGGGTATGTATGCGCTTTGGTGCATCTTCCCGTTGCGCTTCCTGGCCGAGAGTTTTACGTCGCATATCAGCGGCGGCGGTTTCCTGACGCGCGGTTTCGGTATGGTTTTCGACTGGTTCAACCAGTTCATCAACAACGATGCGTTGATCCGCCCCACGTGGTGGGCCTATTCGATTGCGCTCATGGTGTTCTTCCTGACCCTGCCGTGGAGCCGTTTCACGCATATCCTGTCGGAAGCCCTGTTGATTTATATGCGTAACGCCGGCATACGCGAGACGTCCAAGAACAACGGCTATGCGAGCGTGGAAATCTATTCGTGCTCGCGCTGCGGCCTGTGCCTTGACCCGTGTCAGATGGTGTCTGGCGCGTCGTTGCGGCAGATGGCCTCGGTGGAATTTACGCGCAACATCCGTTGGGGACAGCGGGCGCAGGCCTTGGAAGCGGCGTCCTACTGCCTGATGTGCAACCGTTGCGTGCAGGCTTGTCCGGTGGGCGTCAATTCCGTACAACTGAAACTGAACCTGAAGGGGGCCGACATCCAATACCGTTACCCGCACCGTTACGACTATGTGGAATCGGATGCGGCCAACCGGCCCTTGGCCACGACGCCGGCCTGGGCCAATATCCTGCAGAGCGGCGCGGAGACGGCGGCCGTGGAGAAGACCACCGGCGAGGCCGCGCCCGAAGTCGTTTATTTCGCGGGCTGCATGAGCCACCTGACGCCCGGCATCGAACGTTCGATGGTGCGGATTTTCAAGGCGGCGGGCGTGGGCTATACGTTCTTGGACGAGGAGGGCGGCATCTGCTGCGGCCGGCCCTTGATGCTTTCGGGCGACCGTATCGGCGGCGAACAGCTGATGGCCAGGAACACCGAGGCCATTTTGGCGACGGGCGCGAAGACGCTCGTTTGCTCGTGCCCGATTTGCTACAAGATTTTCAAGGATACGTATAAATTGGAAGGCGTGCGCGTGTTGCACCATACCGAATACCTGCTGCAACTGTTGGAGGCGGGACGGATTACGGTGCGCAAGGGCGCGGAGACGGGCGTTTATCACGACCCCTGCGAACTGGGACGCCATGCGGGCATCTACAAACAGCCCCGCGATGTGCTGTACCGCGTGCTGAACCTGCATACGACGCCTTACGAAGGCAAGGATGCCCTGTGCTGCGGGCACAGCATCGCGGCCGAGGGGATGCCGTACAAGAAGCGCCGCATGATTGCCAAGGATGCCTTGAAGAAGATGACGGAAAAAAACGTGGACGTCGTGGTGACGGCCTGTCCTTCGTGCAAGCGGGCGTTTGCCGAAATCGGCACGGTCGGCATCAAGGATATCGCGGAAATCGTTTGTGAACAGTTGGTTTTGCCGCAGGCTCAACCGCAAAAATAAGACGTTATGGACACCAATAAAGCGAAACGGAGCAAAGCGGCCGCCACACGGGCCAAAGCCGGCGCGGGGCGGGGCAAGAAACCCAAGATTTTCGTCTTGGATACGAACGTGCTGTTGCACGACCACAAGTCGATTTACAAGTTTCAGGAAAACGACCTCGTGTTGCCGCTCACGGTGCTGGAAGAATTGGACAAGTTCAAGAAAGGCAACGAACAGATCAATTACAACGCGCGGGAAATCATGCGCACCATCGACAAGTTGTCCGGCAACGGGCTGTTCGACAAGGCCATCTCGTTGGGCAAGGGGCTGGGCACCGTCCGGGTGGTGATGAGCAAGGGCATTCCGGCCGAGATGAAAGCCGCGCTGACGGAAGACAAACCCGACCACCGGATTATTTCCGTCGCCCTGCAAATCAAGAAGGAAAATCCCGACCGTTTGGTCATTTTGGTTTCCAAGGATGTGAACCTGCGCATGAAAGCCAAGGTGTTCGGCTTGCCGGCCGACGACTATCTGTTTGACAAGTCGTCGGAGGAGACGGGTTTTGAACGCCGCCGGCTCAAAAGCGTGCGCGTGCCGGAAAGCGTGCTGGCGGAACTCTTCGAGGCCGGCAGCCTGAGCGTGCAAGACATCAAGGCCAAGCCGGGCCTGAACGAATATTTCAACCTGGTGGCCGGTACGGCGGAAGCGCCGGTGGTCTATCGGGCCGCGACCAAGCGGGTCGAATACGTCAAAAAACAGTATGTGAGCGGTATAGAGCCGCGCAACGACGAACAGGCGTTTGCGCTGGACGCGCTCATGGACAAGCGGATTCCCGTGGTGGCGCTGACGGGCATGGCCGGTACGGGCAAGACGCTCTTGGCTTTGGCCGCCGCCGTGGCGCAGGCCAAGGACTATAAGTCGATTCTGATTTCGCGGCCCGTCATCCCGTTGCAGAACCAGGACATGGGCTTCCTGCCCGGCGATGTGAACGAGAAGCTGGCGCCGTATATGCTGCCGCTTTTCGACAACCTGGCCGTATTGAAGAACAAGACCAAAATCAGTCCGCGCGAATACAAGGACATCGAGGAGATGCAGAAGAGCGGCGCCTTGCAGATTTCACCGCTGGCCTATATCCGCGGGCGCAGCCTGTCCGACACGTTCTTTATCGTGGACGAGGCGCAGAACCTGACGCCGCACGAAATCAAGACGATTATCACGCGCGCGGCCGAGGGCACCAAAATCGTGTTTACGGGCGACATCTATCAGATTGACTCGCCCTATTTGGATGCGATGTCGAACGGCTTGACCTATTTGGGCGACCATCTGTACGACCAGCCGTTGTTCGCGCAGGTGCGGCTCGTGAAAGGCGAGCGGAGCGCCGTGGCGGAAATGGCGGGCCGTTTGCTGTAAGGCTTTGAATAAAAAAGTATATAAACATTTAAACACTTATAACGTATGAAGTTATTGCAAGACAAGGTGGCTCTGATTACCGGGGCTTCCCGTGGTATCGGCAAAGCCATCGCGTTGCGTCTGGCGGGAGAAGGGGCGAACATCGCCTTTACCGACTTGAAGGAAGATGAAAATATGCAGGCCGTGGTCAAGGAACTCGAAGCCTTGGGCGTCAAGGCCAAGGGCTATGCGTCCAACGCGGCCGACCTGAATCAGACGTTGCAGACGGTGGAGGCCATCATGGCCGATTTCGGCCGCATCGACGTGTTGGTGAACAACGCCGGCATCACGAAAGACGGCCTGTTGTTGAAGATGAGCGAAGAACAGTGGGATGCCGTCATCAACGTCAACCTCAAATCGGTGTTCAACTTCACGAAGGCCGTTCAGCCGGTCATGCTCAAACAGCGTTCGGGCAGCATCGTCAACATGAGTTCGGTGGTGGGCGTGTCCGGTAACGCGGGTCAGACCAACTATTCGGCTTCCAAGGCCGGGATTATCGGCTTCACGAAATCGGTGGCCAAGGAAATCGGTTCGCGCAACATCCGTTGCAACGCCATCGCGCCGGGCTTCATCATCACCGATATGACGGGCCAGCTGCCGGAAGAAGTCCGCAAGGCCTGGGCCGAGAAGATTCCGCTCAAACGCGGCGGTACGCCCGAAGACGTGGCCAACGTTTGCTTGTTCCTCGCCAGCGACCTTTCGTCGTATGTGAGCGGGCAGGTGTTGCACGTTTGCGGTGGCATGAATATGTAAGATGCTATTGCTATTGTTATACGCCGGCATAGCTTTGGGCTGTGCCGGCTTTTTGTATTTAAGCCGGCGGGCGCGGACCGATTTCCCGCCTCCGGTGCGTTGGACGTTGTTCGCCTTGCGCTTCCTGAGCGTCTTCGGGCTGCTCGTCCTGCTGCTTTCGCCCGTATGGAAGCGGCATTGGCGGGAGACGGAGCCGCCGCTCCTGGTATGGGCCATAGACGCTTCGGCTTCGATGCGGGGCGTGTGGGGCGATTCGGCGGCGCGGGCCGGGGCTTTGGCCGTTGTGGCCGCCGAATCGCAGGCCGCCACGGGGCCGAAGGCCGAGTGGCGGCCCTGTGCCTTCGGCACGCACACGCGCCGTTTGGCCGTGGGGCGGGCGACCTCTTGGACGGAGGCCGTGGCTTTCGACGACGCCTATACCGACGTGTCGGACGTGCTCTCCACTGCCGCCCGCTGGCTCGAAGGACGCCACGGGGCGGTGATCCTGCTGAGCGATGGCCGTTACAACCATGGGGCTGACCCGTTGGAAACCGCGTCGGTGGCCGCGCCCGTATTCACGATTTGCATGGGCGATACGGCGGCGGCCGACGACTGGTATATCGCGCGTTGGGAACAGAACGCCTATACGTACCGAGGTGCGGAGTTCCCGCTCAAAGTATATGTGGGCTACCGCGGTGTTTCGTCGGGCGCATGGCCGCAGTTGGAAATCCGGCAGGACGGCCGGTTGTTGCGGCGCGAACGCGTGGACGCAGCCGCCCTCGCTTCGGGCATGGAACTCTATCTGCCGGCGACGGACACAGGCATTCAGGTCTATGAGATGCGTCTGACGGGCGCGGCGGACGAACGGCTGACCGAGCGCAACCGCCGCACGTTCTATATACAGGTGTTGAACGAGAAGACGAGCGTGCGCGTACTGACCGCCGAGACGCATCCGGACGTGGGCGCGCTCCGCCGCGCACTCTCGGGCGATGGCCGCCACGAGTTGACGGTGCATCCGTTTGCGCCCGCCTTGTTCGACAGCCTTTCGGCCGACCTGTGGGTGCTCTACGGCTGCCCGACGGCGGCCGACGGCCTGAATCCGGCGACCATGCGGGCCTTGCAACGCTTGGTGCGGGAAAAGCCCGTTTGGTTTCTCCTTACGCCGCAGACCTCGGCTTTGGCGTTCAACCGCCTTCAAACAGGCTTGGAACTGCCGCTCAGGCCCGTATTCGCCGAGGTGGGGGCGGCCTATCGGCGCGATTTCAGTGACTTCCGCGTGGAGGGTGCGGCCCTCGTGGGGCAACTGCCGCCCCTGTACGCACCGCTCGGCGTGACGGCGGCGCAGGGTTCCGCCTTGCTGTATCAGCGGGTGGCGCAGTTGGAAACGCCGGCGCCGCTTTGGTGGTTCAACCTGCAGGGCGGCCGCCGCATCGGCGTGCTGACGGGGCAGGGACTCTGGCGGTGGCGGCTTTGGGAACAGACCGAAACCGGCAACAGCCGCCTTTTCGATGGCTTGATACGGCAGAGCGTCCGTCTGTTGGCCGTGCGGGAAGAGGCCGAGGCCTTGCAGGTGCAGGCGGAACCGTTTTACGGGCAGGGGATGCCCGTTGAGATGCAGGCGAGTCTGTACGATGCGGGCGGCTGGACTGTGCCGGATGCCGACGTGCAGGCGGCCTTGCGCGACAGCGGCGGGCAGGTCTATCGTCTGGCGTTCGAACCTACCGGCAGCGCGTACCGGCTGGTGGCCGACTTTCTGCCGGCCGGCCCCTATACCTATACCGTTTCGGCCACGTATGGCGACAGGACGGCGCAGCGGCAGGGCTATTTCCGCGTGGGCGCGGCCTCGGTCGAACAGCCCGACCTGCCGGCCGACAGGGACGGGATGCGGCGTTTGGCTGCACACTACGGCGGCGCGGTTTATGATTGGGACGGGCACGACCGCGAACAGCTGCGGCGCATTATGCGGCAAATCCACCGTCAGTTGGCGGAAAACGCCGCGCTGCAACCGCAGACGCACGTGCGGACCGAAAGCCGGCCGCTCAATCAAA